>JBDTHD010000193.1:0-6428 GCA_039937075.1 Ginsengibacter sp.
ACAGACGCTACTGCATTAAAAACAAAAGATGCATTAAACCAAGTTCAAAAACAGCAAAAAGAAGGGGTAAATAAACAAAAGGAATCAGCCACAAAACAAAAAGACGCCGCAGATAAACCGTCTGCAAAAAAATAAAAGTAAAATTGTAAAATGAAATAACCGGTTTATAAAAACTCCTGCATTTGCGGGAGTTTTTTTTTAAAAATAGATTGATTTAAGGTCAAAATTTTCCTGATCAGATGGGTTACTAAACGTACTATCCGATTTCATTTATGGATAATTCACAACGCTGTCTTATTTTTGCATAATTAAAATTCCAATTTTGATAGATACTTTTTTACAGGTGCAGGCGGTCAATAGCACTTCTAATTATTTGCCAATTGGCATCCAGCTTATTTTCGCTGCATTGTTGTTGTCATTAATGATATATGGTACAAATGTTTTGGGCCCCAACAGAAAAACTGCAGATAAACTCATCAATTTTGAAGGCGGAATAGAAATAAAAGGAAACGCAAGAAAACCTATCGCTGTTAAATATTTTTTGGTTGCGATTTTATTCGTATTATTTGATGTAGAAGTCATTTTCTTTTATCCCTACGCAGTCAATTTTCGCGAGTTAGGCTGGAGGGGTTTTGGAGCTATTTGCATGTTTATTGGTTTCTTCCTCGTAGGGCTTGTCTATATTATAAAGAAGGGTGGCTTAAACTGGGAAGACGAAGGTTAATGTGATAATGTGCTAATTTGATAATTAGCCAATGTGAAAATTTGAAAATGAAAAACATAAAAATTAAATTAATAAATGAAATTGGCTAATTAGCACATCAGCTAATCAGCACATCAGCTAATTAAAAATTATGGCACGTCCTGTTCAATATAATATTACTGATAAACCTTTGGAAAAACCGTTTTCACTGGTTGAAAGCCCTGATGGATTTACGGGCCAGGGTTTTTTTGCATCCAAACTTAGTGACGTAGTAGGGCTGGCAAGAAAAAATTCTATCTGGCCTTTACCGTTTGCCACCAGTTGCTGCGGCATTGAATTTATGGCACTGATGGCTTCGCATTATGATCTGGGGAGATTTGGCGCAGAGCGAGTTGCTTTCACGCCCCGCCAGTGTGATCTCCTAATGGTAATCGGAACAATAGCTAAGAAGATGGCCCCTGTTGTAAAGCAGGTTTATCTGCAGATGGCAGAGCCTCGTTGGGTTATGGCGATGGGTGCCTGCGCGAGCAGCGGCGGAATATTTGATACCTATTCTGTTCTTCAGGGAATAGACCAGGTTATTCCTGTTGATGTTTACGTCCCTGGTTGTCCTCCTCGCCCGGAAGCAGTGATAGATGGTTTTTTGCGTGTCCAGGAACTGGTGGAACACGAAAATTTAAGACGACGGAATTCGGAGCGTTACACTGAATTAATGGAAACGTATGGAATCCAATAAAGCAAAGGATAGTAAACAATAAAGAAAATTAGTCATCAGTAATTAGAAGAAATGTCTTTAACGAACGAAATAATCAGGCAGAGATTAAGTGAAAAATTTGGTGAAGAATTGACCGATTGGGAAGAGCCTTATGGAATGCTGAGTTTTTCTTCAGATAAAAATCTAAATTTAAAAGTGCTCCAATATCTTTTTGATGAGCCATCATTAGGGTTTCAATTTCTCACTGATATTTGTGGAGTTCATTTTCCCAATAATGAAGGAAAAGAGTTGTGCGTAGTATATCATTTGCATAATTTGACGGAAAACGTGCGCATTCGTTACAAAGTTTATACGAACATTAATAAACCTGATGTTTTTAGCGCTTATGCATTGTATTCGGCCGCCAATTGGATGGAACGGGAAACGTACGATTTTTTTGGGGTAAATTTTGTAGGCCATCCTAATTTAAAAAGGATTTTAAATGTAGAAGAAATGGAATATTTTCCTTTGAGAAGAGAATATCCACTTGAAGATCAAAAAAGAGTTGATAAGGATGATGATATGTTTGGAAGATAGGGAAAACCTTTAAGGTTGTCCATTTTGCAGAATTCAAAATTTTTGGTTTTAGGTTGATTGGAAGTAAACAAACAAATAATGAAGATTTTTATTTTAGGTCAATCTAAAAGTGAAATTAAAATATAAGAATCATTGAAACAGTTAATAGCGAATTGTAAGGTTTAAAAAAATTGAAACTAAAGAATAATGAGTGAACATGTAGCCTTGCCGGAGGGAAATGTAGAAAAACAAACTACTACCATGAATATCGGGCCAACGCATCCCGCAACGCATGGTGTATTTCAGAATATTGTCGAATTGGATGGCGAAACTATCGTAAGCGCTGAGCAAACAGTGGGTTATATTCATCGTGCGTTTGAAAAAATTGCTGAGCACAGAGCTCCCTATCAAATAACAACTCTAACTGACAGACTTAATTATTGTTCATCACCGCTTAACAATTTTGGATGGCACATTACCTGTGAAAGATTGCTGGGAATTAAAACGCCAAAGCGCGTTGATTATCTCAGGATAATTATCATGGAACTTGCAAGGATTTCTGATCACCTTATTTGCAACTCCATTGTTGGCGTTGACTCCGGCGCTTTCTCGGGCTTCTTATATGTAATGCAATACCGTGAACTTATCTATGAAATTTATGAAGAGATTTGCGGATCGCGACTTACAACTAATATGGGGAGGATTGGCGGTTTCGAAAGAAATTTTACCGAACAGGCATTTCAAAAATTGGAAAGATTCATAAAGGAATGGCCACCGGTTTTAAAAGAGTTTAACGAACTTTTTGTACGCAACAGAATTTTTATGGATCGCACGATTGGCGTAGGTCCGATTTCTGCCGAACGCGCGCTGAATTATGGATTTACGGGGCCTAATTTAAGAGCTGCCGGTGTTGATTATGATGTTAGAATTCATACACCCTACAGCAGTTATGAGGATTTTGATTTTACCATTCCTGTTGGTTCTACCGGCGATTGCTATGATAGATTTTTAGTGCGCGACCAGGAAATGTGGCAAAGTCTTGAAATCATAAAACAGGCCTATCAAAAAGTGCAGGAATTTAAAGGTGCGGAAGCTGAAGTCTATCATGCCGATGTTCCTGATTTTTATTTGCCGAATAAGAAAGATGTTTACACAAAAATGGAAGCGCTCATTTATCATTTTAAAATAATAATGGGCGAAACCAAAATGCCGGTTGGTGAAATTTATTCCTGCATAGAAGCCGCGAACGGAGAGCTCGGGTTCTATTTAATAAGCGACGGCGGCCGTTCGCCTTATCGTCTTCATTTCAGACGGCCATGTTTTATTTATTACCAGGCTTATTCTGAATTGACAAAAGGACAATTATTGAGCGATGCAATTATAACAATGAGCAGTTTGAATTTGATTGCCGGCGAGTTGGATGCGTGAGGATGAAGTAATGAGAGGTGAGTGTAATTCAATGTTAATTTGTTAAATGGAAAAGAAAAGAAAAATAAAACTAGTCGTAAAGAAAGTAACTTTTGCAGAAGCGGAGATTGCCGATGATGAATATTGGGCAAAAGCAAGCGTGGAAGAAAGATTGCAGGAATTGACAGAGCTCAGGAGCATGTTTTTTGGAAATACTGGCCGAAGGATAGCTAAAGTAGTTTCGAAACGAAATCGTTATGAAGAAGAAGATTAGCGTTGAAAAAGATATTATCGAATTCATCGAATTATGTAATAAACATGGAGTAAAATACATGGTTATTGGTGGATATGCAGTAAGCATTCATGGGCATCCGAGATCCACAAAAGATATTGACGTTTGTATTGAAATGTCGGAAGCGAATGCTTCGAAAATGGTTCAGGTTATAAATGATTTTGGGTTTAGTTCGTTAAAGTTAAATAAAGAAGATTTTTTAAAAAAAGATTCTATTACTCAATTGGGATTTCCGCCATTGAGAATTGATATTTTAAATGATCTTGATGGAATCCCTTTTGAACAAGCATGGCAAAATAAAAAAACAGTAAATTTTGAAAATGTGCCTGTTGATTTTATTGGGTATAACGATCTTCTGGTTGTGAAACAAAAAGCTGGACGACCACAAGATATTGCTGATGTGGATAGACTTATAAAAAGAAATAAGAAAAACAAATGAGTATTCAATTTTCATCTGAAGAATTAGATAAAGTAAAAGAACTGATAAGCCATTATCCCGAAGGAAAGCAGAAAAGTGCTTTATTGGGCGTATTGCATATTGCTCAGGAAGAATTTGGTTGGTTGAATGTGAATACGATGGATTATGTGGCGTCTTTATTAAATCTTCAACCAGTGGAAGTGTATGAAGTGGCTTCATTTTATAGCATGTTCAATTTAAAACCGGTTGGCAAGTATGTTTTTGAAGTTTGCCAAACCGGTCCTTGTATGTTGAATGGAAGCGATCAGATAATTGATTATATCAAGCAGAAGTTGGATATTGGTGTAGGCGAAACGACAAAGGATGGCATGTTCACTTTAAAAACGGTGGAATGCCTTGGAGCATGCGGATATGCGCCGATGATGCAAATGGGAAAGTTTTATAAAGAACATTTAACTCCTAAAAGGGTGGATGAGATAATTGAAGAATGCAGAACAAATACAGCGAGAAATAATTAGCAGTAAACCAACAAATAAAGACGATTTTAAAAATGGAAGCAATCATTCCTTATTTAAACTTTAATGGCAACGCTTCAGAAGCGCTTGACTTTTTTAGTAGTGCATTGAATGGTGAAATAGTTTTTAAGCAAACTTTTGGCGAATCGCCAATGGACTCTCCGGAAAGCCAAAAAAATAAAATCATGCATGCGAGCTTTAAAGCAGGCGATTTGCATTTTTTAGTTTCTGATACGATGGAGGGCCAGCCTGTCTTCCAGGGAAGCAATTTAAGTTTGTCGCTCAACTTTGAAGAGGTAAATGAACTGAATAAAACTTTTGCAGCTCTCTCTGAAGGTGGAAAAGTTACCATGGAATTGCAGGATACTTTTTGGGGTGCGAGATTTGGAATGTTGACTGATAAATTCGGTTTTAACTGGATGTTTAATCATGATTATAAGAAATAATTTTCTTTTTAAAATATAATATGTCAAAAAAATTATTATTAGATAAAATAAATATTCCTGGCATAAAGGGGTTTGAAGTTTACCGCAGAGAAGGTGGCTATCAAAGCGTGGAAAAAGCGCTGAAAATGCAAACCGGCGATATCGTTGAAGAAGTGAAGAAAAGCGGGCTCAGGGGCCGCGGTGGTGCTGGTTTTCCTACCGGTTTAAAATGGAGTTTTTTGGCAAAACCCGAAGGAGTTCCTCGTTATCTTGTTTGTAATGCCGATGAAAGTGAGCCTGGAACTTTTAAAGATCGGTATCTCATGGAATTTATTCCACATCTTTTGATAGAAGGAATGATAGTTTCTTCTTTTGCTTTGGGCAGTACTGTGTCCTACATATATATACGTGGTGAATATGATTGGGTAGCGGATATTCTGCAAGAGGCAATTGATGAAGCAAAGCAAAATGGCTTTCTTGGTAAAAATATTTTAGGAAGTGGATTTAATTGCGAAATATATCTCTATCGTGGTGCAGGCGCTTATATTTGTGGAGAAGAAACTGCGCTTCTGGAAAGCCTGGAAGGAAAAAGAGGGTTACCAAGAATTAAACCCCCCTTCCCCGCAATAAAAGGAGTTTGGGGATGCCCAACCGTTGTAAATAATGTGGAAACTATTTGTGCCATTGTACCGATTATTAATGAAGGGGGAGATGCGTATGCAAAAATTGGTGTTGGAAAATCTACCGGCACCAAATTAATTTCTGCATGCGGAAATATTAATAAGCCGGGAGTTTACGAAATAGATATGACGATTTCTGTTGAAGATTTTATTTACAGTGATGAATATTGTGGTGGTATAGCAAACGGAAAGAAACTAAAAGCGTGTATCCCGGGAGGTTCTTCTGTTCCTATTTTGCCGGCCAATTTATTACTGAGAACTGCCAAAGGTGAACCGAGGCTGATGAACTATGAAAGCCTTGCAGATGGCGGGTTTATTACCGGAAGTTCGATGGGCTCCGGAGGATTTATTGTTTTGGATGAAGACCAATGTATCGTTCGCCATACATATACTATTTCCAGGTTTTATCACCATGAAAGTTGCGGACAATGTTCTCCCTGCCGCGAAGGAACCGGGTGGCTTGAAAAAATATTCCATAACATTGAGTATGGGAAAGGAAAAATGAAAGATATTGATCTTCTTTGGGATGTACAGAGACGCATAGAAGGAAATACGATTTGTCCTTTTGGAGATGCCGCTGCGTGGCCCGTTGCTGCTGCTATCCGACATTTCAGGGACGAATTTGAATGGCATGTTTTGAATCCGGAAGAATGTTTGGTAAGAAATTATGGAATGGCGAATTATGCCGATCCATTGGAAATTGTGGCAACTGTATAAA
>JBDTHD010000194.1:0-2760 GCA_039937075.1 Ginsengibacter sp.
GTAATTAGTGAAAAGTAATTAGTGAAAAGTAATTAGTGAAAAGTGAAAAGCAAAAATAAAAAATAATCAGTGATACAGTAAAGCAACAAAGAATCAATAAATCTATTTAGCAAAATTTAATTATTGATTATTAATGCCTAATCACAAATAACCGGTAACTCATAACAAGGGACATAAAATTGGAAATAAAAAAAGACATATTGTGGCGCGTTCATCTTTGTTTTCTCTTCATCATTTTGATGGGGGGAGTGATATTAAGCCGCGCGATTTATATCCAAAGATTCCAGGGAGATTATTGGAAAAGCATGGCTAACAAACAACATTTAAAATATTTCGATATTGATGCTGAAAGAGGTAGCATTTTCAGTGAGGATGGAAATATGCTCAGTACTTCCATCCCGGTTTTTGATATTTATATCGATTTTGGCGCCGATGGCTTAGTTGAAAAAGATGGTAAAAGATTTTATAAAAATCTTGATTCATTAAGTATTTCGCTTGCTTCTCTTTTTAAAGATAAAAGTGCTGCAAACTACAAGAAATTGTTATTAGCCAAATATAAAAAAAGAGCAAGATACTACTGTTTAAAAAAGAAGATTTCTTTTGAAGACTACCAAAAATTAAGAGATTTTCCGCTCGTAAGGGAAGGAAGAAATAAAAGCGGCTTTATTGTTGACGTGAGAGATAACAGGATAAATCCTTATGTGCTTCTTGCCAACCGCACCGTGGGACTTTCACGCGGCGATACCAGTAAAAATGTAGGGTTGGAGAGATCTTATGACAGCGTATTAAAAGGCCAGACGGGGCAAAGGCTAATGCGCTACACAGCCGGCACTTATGTTCCCGTGGATGGAGCAGAAATAGAACCAAAAAATGGAAATGACGTTATTACCACAATAAATACTTACATACAGGATGTAGCGGAAAATGCTTTGCTGGAGATGATGGATAAAAATAGTTCTATACACGGAACCTGTATTGTGATGGAAGTAAAAACCGGTAAAATAAAAGCGGTGGCCAACCTTGGAAGGCAGCCTGATGGCAGTTATTGGGAAGATTATAATTATGGATTTGGAATGAAGACTGAACCAGGTTCTGTTTTTAAACTGGCAACTTTAATCTCGCTCCTTGAAGATAAATATGTTGATACAGGAAGCATTGTTGATTGTGAAGGCGGAAGGAAGAATTTTTATGGATTAAATATTACCGATTCTCATTTGGGCACTGGAAAAATTACTGTGAAAGAAGCGTTTGCTATTTCTTCAAACGTTGCCTTTGCAAAAATGGCGGATGAATATTATCACAATCAGCCTCAAAAATTTTACAATCATTTACATGCCTTAAGGCTTGATATGAAATCCGGAATTGATATTGTTGGTGCACCAAGGCCTTTTATTAAAAAGCCAACGAGCAAACATTGGGACAAAACCACAATACCATTTATGGCGCATGGTTATGAAGAATTGGAAACTCCCTTGAATCTTTTGATGCTCTATAATGCCGTCGCTAATGATGGAAAAATGATGAAACCTTATTTGGTTAATTCAATAAATAACATGAGCGGCGAAATAGAAACTTTTGAGCCACAGGTATTGATTGATAAAATATGCAGTGATGCAACTTTAGGACAATTAAAAGCCTGTTTACGCGCTGTGGTAACCTATGAACACGGCACCGGGCATGCGCTTGAAAGTAACGTTTACGAGATTGCAGGCAAAACGGGAACTGCAGTTTCTGCGATGGATAATCGTGGTTATAATAAAAGTGCAAAAATTTATCAATCTGCTTTTATGGGATATTTCCCGGCCAAAAATCCTGTTTATAGTATTGGGGTGGTTATTCAAAACAGCAGCGAATCCAAGCACGTTTACGGTGCTTCAGTTGCTGGTCCGGTATTTAAAGAAGTTGCTGATAGGTTGTACGCAAGCAACGTTGGTAAAAAATATTTCGATCCTTCAGTAGTTCCTGCTGACAATGATTTGTACAAATTCTACGGAATGAAAAAAGATGTGAATGACATACTTGAAGAATTTAAATATCATGAAACAGATTCTGCGTCTGGTCGATGGTCCACAGGTTTTTTGCAAGACAAGAATGCAAAACTAATCAGCGATAATATTTCAAAGTCGGATAAGAAAGTTCCGGACCTGACTGGATTGGGTTTAAAAGATGCGGTTTATTTATTGGAAAATATGGGATTAAAAGTTTCCGTGTCTGGTAAAGGGAAAGTGGTCTCTCAATCTCTGGCGGAAAATTCGGTATTTAATAAAGGTGAAAAAATAAAAATTGAATTGAATTAATGGCTTCGTTACAAGACATATTGTATAATGTAAATCTCGATTCTGTTATAGGAAATACGGCAATCGAAATAATTGATTTGCAAATTGATTCGCGAAACGTGAAGCGGGGAACTTGTTTTATTGCTGTAAAAGGAACCATTACAGACGGTCATGAATATATTGCAAAAGCAATTACTAATGGGGCTTCAGTTATAGTTTGTGAAACGATCCCTGAAAAAATAGATGACAAAATTCGCTATGTAATTGTAGCTAACAGTGCCCGTGCTGCTGCGATAATGGCTCATAATTTTTATGGACGAGTAACTGAAAAAATATCGTTGGTTGGTGTAACAGGGACTAATGGTAAAACGACGGTCGCAACTTTATTATTCAAATTATTTTCGTCGTTGGGATATAAATGCGGTTTAATTAGCACGGTGCAAAATCAAATAGATTCAGAGGTGTTGGTTTCTACTCATACCAC
>JBDTHD010000195.1:0-9419 GCA_039937075.1 Ginsengibacter sp.
TAAAATATTTGACTTTCGAATGATTACAAATTACTACGTGAAGAATAATTTAAAACCACAATTGGAAAATGCAAAAAGTTTAATTGTATTTCTAAAAAAAGCCTATCACATTCATGACTAACGTTTAGGAATGTTTCGTGAGGTACGAAACCGGTGAAATAAAAATATCGAATATTGAATATGGAGTATTGAATGAAGAAGATTTGTCAAAATAAAAAACAAGCAAATTTGTTGGTTTACTGTATTTCTAATCCACTTTAAGACTTTTTCCTGAGATACGAACGAATGTCTTACCCTGAAAAAGATTGACAATTTCGGATTTATAAAGCACGTCGGGAATATTTTCACTTAGGAATGTTTCGTGAGAAACGAACCAAGACGGGTGAATTATTTTTTAATCATCTGCTTAGTATTTTCAGAATGGAATACATAGTTTTGGAATCGTGAAACATTATTCAATAAATTGAGTTAGGCTTCGTAATACAGTTGGTCTGATTGTAGACGTGCAGGTCCGTTATTGAAGACATGTTTTTAATTTTAAAAGAGGAATCCTGACTGAGGCAAAAAAAAATAAATATCGCCTAAAAATATAAATTATCAATATGAAAGTAAAATTGTTATTGCTGTTCTGCGCTTTGTATTTTATTCAAAATGCCGACGCACAAAAAGCAAAAAGCTTTGATATACAATCTCCAAATGGAAATTTAGAAATGCATGTTGATGTTCAAAATAAAATTGTTTGGTCAGTAAAAGACAGAGATCAAACCATTATTGAACCTTCATCTATTTCATTGCAATTGCAAAATGAAATTTTGGGTGATAAGGCAATGATTACTTCATCCAAAACAGAAAAAGTAAACAATACAATTATTCCCATCAATTATATCAAAGCAACTATTCCTGATAATTACAACCAGCTCACTTTAAATTGTAAAGGAGGTTATGGTTTAATGTTCAGGGTTTATAATGATGCGGTTGCATATCGTTTCTTCACAAAGAAAAAAGACAGTATCATAGTCAAAAATGAAGAAGCTAATTTCAATTTTACAAATGATGATAGTGCGTTCATTCCGATACAAAGGGATTATCGCGACGGGCAAAATTTCAACTCTTCATTCGAAGCATTATACCATCATATTACACTGTCGCAATTTCCAAAAGATTCACTCGCTTTTCTTCCGTTATTGGTTGATGTTGGCAATGGACGAAAGGCCGAAATAATGGAAGCAGATCTCGAAGATTATCCCGGCATGTACCTCGATTTAATTCAAACAAACAGAGGCTTGAAAGGCTTGTACGCACCGTATCCTGTAAAGGAATATTTGCATGGCCTCAATTACATTGCTTCAGGCAGAGACGGTTATATCGCCAAAACAAGCGGCACAAGAAATTTTCCTTGGCGCATTGTTGCCATCAGTGAACAGGATAAAGATTTATTGAATAATGATATTGTTCAAAAGCTTGCATCACCACCAAGACTTACCGATTATTCATGGGTAAAACCAGGACAGGTTGCATGGGATTGGTGGAATAACTGGAACGTTACACATGTTGACTTTCATGCGGGTATCAACACTGATACTTATAAATATTATATTGATTTTGCGGCTGCCAATAAATTGGCTTACATAATTATGGATGAAGGATGGAGCGATGATAATGATCTTTTAAAAGCAAGGCCTGGTTTGGACTTGAAAGAGATCATTGACTATGGTAAACAAAAAAATATAGGCGTTATTTTATGGGCAACATGGCACACCATAGCGCAACAGATGGATACTGCATTCCCGGTGTATTCAAAGATGGGTGTAAAAGGTTTTAAGATAGATTTTTTTGATCGGGATGATGAAAAAGTAGTTGCTTCAACCTATGCTATTGCAAAGAAAGCTGCCGAATATAAACTGATGGTGGATTATCATGGAATATATAAACCAACTGGCTTGCAACGAACTTATCCAAACGTGATTGGCTTTGAAGGCGTGAAAGGTTTGGAGAATTTTAAATGGGCCAATGAAGATCAGCCAACTTACACAACCAGCATTCCTTTTATACGGATGATGGCAGGCCCGATGGATTATACACCGGGCGCCATGCGTAATGCAACGCAGGCAGATTTCAGACCCATCAATGATAAGCCGATGGCAAAAGGCACACGCTGCAACCAACTTGCCGAGTATGTTGTTTTTTACGCGCCTTTGCAAATGCTTTCAGATGGTCCAACCATTTATATGAAGGAACAGGAATGCACGGATTTTATTTCGAAAGTGCCGACAACATGGGATGAGACCGTACCGCTTGATGGCAAAGTTGGCGAATATGTTGCCGTCGCTCGTCGTAAACGCAATGATTGGTTTGTAGGTGCAATGACCAATTGGAATTCAAGAGATATCACACTTGATTTTTCATTTCTTCCTGCGGGAAAATACACGGCAGAAGTTTTTAAAGATGGTGTAAATGCGGATCGCAATGCAACTGATTATAAAAAGGAAATCATTTCTATTTCTTCAAGCGATAAAATAAATATTCATCTTGCGCCGGGCGGTGGTTGGGCAGCAAGAATAAGTAAAGTTTCCGGTGGTAAATACTAAGACTGTTGTTTGAAAAATTAAAATAAAAACAGGCAGGATTCACGCCGTCTTTTAGATACTTTTTTAATTTTCTTCTCAGCAATAACCTCACGGTTTTAAACATCGCTTGGCATTTATTCGTCTCACAATTTTAGGAAGAATTCGTAAGATGCAAACGAGTAACAATTAAACGTTTTTATTTTATAATGAGTACGAAATGAGCCAAATGATATCACCTGTTTTGCGTTACCCAAACCAGATCATCTACAGGAAATCCTGCGTTTTTTGCTATTGAAAAGTATTCATTTTTTATGTTATCGGGCATTGTTTGTTCCCTGGAAAGCAACCACAGGTATTTGTGGTTTTTACCAGCGACCAATGCATATTTATAGTCATCATCAATCGCTATCACATTATATCCTGCATAAAAAGGCCCGAAGAAAGAAACCTTTAATTTGCCCACTGTATCTGCATCTACAAATTTGGCTTTGCCTACCGATTTTGATTCTTTCTTTTTCTTAAAATTATATCCGCGGTTTACTACTTTAATATTTCCATTATCCTTAAGCGAATATTCTGCGGTAACATTGTTTAAATTTTTTTCAAAGCTGTAATTAAGCCGTGCAATTTCGAACCATTTGCCTAAATATTTTTCCTTGTCAAAATTATCTACGGCGCTTACTCCTTTTGGAATCGTGCGGCAGGAATGTAAAATAAGCGAGGTTCCTGCGATGGCTATTAAGGTAGCTGTGACTGCGTTTTTTCGATTCATCAATATACGAATTAGTAGTTAAAATAAATGATTGCGTTTTTCCCAATTTCTTTTTTGCAATCGTTTTTCAAACGCAATGATCGGGCCATCCATCAATCGAAATAATATTTTAATCAAAAGTAAATGCTATGGCTACACAATGACTTTTGAATATTTATTCGGAAAAGCAAAACAGAAAGCGCTTGCTTATTTTTATCAGTAAGTGGTGGAGAAATTTCTCATATTACATTTTCGGAACATTATTTGTAACGTATCGATTTTATTTTAATTAATTAAATCAATCAATTATGAAAATCACTAAAACATTTATCGCTATTTTTCTTTCGGCGTCTGTTTTATTTTTTAGCTGTAAGCCAAAAGATTCAGACGTGCAGACCAACATTAATCAAAAATTCGCTGCAACACCTGAATGTACAGGAGCAACCGCCAGTGTTGCAGATGGAGTGGCTACCTTAACCGGAGAAGTAAAAGATGATGCTTGCAAAAATCTGGCAGGTACCACAGCCACAGGGATAAAAGGGGTAAAATCTGTTGTAAATAATTTAACTACTACGCCGCCGCCGCCTCCTCCTCCACCAGCTCCCGCTGTAAACCCCGATACCGCATTGACACAAGGAGTAACTGATGCAACAAAAGATTTTCCGACGGTAAAAACTTCGGTTAATAATGGAGAAATCACACTCACTGGAAGCATCAAAAGATCCGATCTGAAAACATTGATGCAGTCATTAAATACATTGCATCCGACAAAGATCAACAACCAGTTAACCATTAAATAAAAATCATTAAATAAAATTTTATGTCAGCATTACAAGATAAATACAAGGAACTTATTGACACCGCCAATAGTTCAGGAATCAGCAACCTGCAAATAAGCGAGCAGGGAAATGTGTTGCATATCGACGGAGACGCTCCGGACGGTGCTTCCAAAGATAAACTTTGGGATATTTATAATAAGATAGATCCTGATTACCGTGCAGGCGATTTGGTTTTGGATGTCAACGTTGCCGTTACATCCGGATCTAAAGCAAAAGTGACTACTGATAGTACCAACCTGAACATACGCAAAGGCCCCGGTACGGACCAGGAAGTTGTAGGGAAAGCCGCACATGGAGAAACCGTTACCATCCAAAGTAAAACCAACGACCAGTGGTGGTTGATAAAAACAGATGGAGGTGTGGAAGGGTACACTTACGCGCAATATCTGAGCCCGCAATAAGATTAAAGCTACTTATATTTTGAAGCCGTTGTTAATTAAGCAGCGGCTTTTTTTTATATATAAACACAAAATCCGCTGATTTATATTCTTTGGATTAAATGTAATGAAGTATGGAACAATACAAGCAGGCATGGTTGGTAAAAATAAAATCTTGAATATAGAAAATTGGTACTTTAATATAGCATACTAATTCGTGCTAATCAAACAATTTTGCAGGAAGTTTAATAATATTGTTTTGGTATTTTTACCGGAAATATAAATTGCTTTTATATGAAAATATTTTTTTCTTGTTTAATTTCAGTTGGCTGTTTTTTTGCAAGTTCAGCTCAATCCCAAGAATTATTTACCACCACCAATATTCAGCAAGCGTATAAAAATGGCACCAGGGATGAAACAGGAAAGCCCGGAAAAAATTACTGGGAGAATCATGGAGACTACAACATTCATGTCAGTTTTGATCCGGCAACTCAATTGTTGGAGGGAAAAGAAACCATTAGTTATGAAAACAATAGTCCCGATACTTTGAAAGAAATTATTATTCGGCTTTACCCCGATCTTTATAAAAAAGGTGTAGCGCGTTTAAGCCATATCGCGGAAAAAGATTTGGGAGAAGGAGTACAAATAGAATCGTTTAAAATTGGTGATGAAACCATATCGGATTTTCATGATCGTCGAAAAACCTATCGTAGAAATATACTTCTTTATATAAGGCCTGATCAAAAGATTTTGCCGCATTCAAAAACCAACTTTGAAATCAACTGGCATTACAAAGTAAATACCGGTTCGCCGGTTCGCACCGGAATGGTGGACAGCACTTCTTATTTTATCGCTTATTTTTTCCCGCGTGTGTCTGTTTATGATGATGTGGATGGCTGGGATAACTGGAGCTACAATGGCTCACAAGAATTTTATAACGATTTTGGAAATTTTAATGTAGAGATTTCAGTTCCAAAAAAATATGTCGTTTGGGCAACTGGGGACAGAGAAAATTCTTCTGATAATTTTAGCGAAAACTCATTGGACAAAATCAAAAAAGCGTCTGCTGAAACCGATATTATTCATGTAATTGATTCTGTTGATTATAAAAAAAATGATGTTTTAAAAAGTGATGCAACAGGCATTTGGAAATTTGCCGCTAAGAACGTTACTGACTTTGCTTTCGCCTTAAGCGACCATTATTTGTGGGATGCAAGTTCTGTTTTGGTTGATTCTTCAACAGGAAGAAGATCTATGGCAGAAGCGGCTTATAATCCTATTCATAAAGATTACTTTGATGTGGCCAACCAGGCACATCAGACTGTTTATTTAACCAGCCATTTTTACCCAAAATATCCATTTCCTTTCAATCATATTACAGTATTCGACGGAACGGATCAAATGGAATACCCGATGATGGTAAATGATAATCCAACGCCGACTCATAAAGACGCAGTGCAACTAACTACCCACGAAATTTTTCATTCTTATTTCCCTTTTTATATGGGCACTAATGAAACGCAGTATGCATGGATGGACGAGGGTTGGGCAACGATTGGCGAATCGGTTCTTTCACCAAAAATGGGTGAACCGGAAGATGAAGGGATTTTCAGTAAAACCCGCTATGAGCAGATATCAGGAACCGATGAATATATTCCTTTAATTACCAATACCAAAGAATACAGTGGCGCGGCTTATGGCGCAAACTCTTATGGAAAAGGCGGATTGTGTTATTATGTTTTGCAGGATTTGTTGGGTGATAAATTATATTTCAAAGCATTGCACCAATACATGAATGACTGGCACGGTAAACATCCGACTCCTTACGACTTTTTTTATAGCATTAATAGTGGCAGCGGAAAGAACTTAAACTGGTTTTGGCAACGTTGGTTTTTCGGTTGGCAATATCCTGATCTCTCTATAAAAAATGTAGAAAAAGAGGGTAGTAATGTAAAAGTTACTATAGAAAATAAAGGCGGATTGCCGGTTCCTGTTTACTTGACTATTATTTCAAAAGATGGGGGAAAATCAGTAGAAAAATTTACTGCAGAAGTTTGGAAAAGCGGTGAAAAAGATAAATCATTTACTATTTCGAAATCTTATTCTTCTATTGCTGAAATAAAATTAGGCAATGAATTTATTCCTGATAAATATGAAAGCAACAATGGCTGGAGGGCGAAATAAAATCCGTTAAGTAAAACAGGAAATGAAATTATTTGTTTGTTTACTATGTTTGAGAATTAGAAATGATTTTCTATTTATTTCTACTTTTAATCCCAAAAGAAAATTATAAATTGTGTAAAATATTTTCCCATGTCAACACTTGAGCTTAGAAAAAAAGTAATTGAAAAAATCGGAAAAATTGATGATGAAGATTTACTTAAAGAAGTGAACCGCCTTATAGATATAGAAGCTTCTGATTTTGAAATATATGAATTAAACGAGGAGGAGAGGCAGTCTATAATGAAAGCTGAAAACCAAATTAAAAATGGCGAATTTCTGACGGATGAAGAAGCGAAAAAAGATATTGCAGAATGGCTAAAAAAATAATTTGGTCGGCAAAAGCGCAAGATGACCGCAAAAGAATTTTCACCTATTGGAACAAAAGAAATAAATCTACCAGATACAGCATAAAATTAAATAAGCTATTTGAAGATGCTGTTATTATTTTAGCCGATTATCCAAAAATTGGCAAAAGGACAAATAAGCAAAATGTCAGAATTAAAATCGCTCGTGATTACCTGATTTATTTTAAGGAATTAGATGAAGAAATTTATATTCTGACAATATTTAGTAGTCATAGAAATCCTGCAAATCTGAAATTTTAATACATGTTCCAAATTCTTGTAAAAAAACTGGCTTATGGCGTTCTTGTTTTATTTGGCGTGGTGGTAGTTGTGTTTTTGGTGTTCCAGGCTTTTGGCGATCCGGCAAGAATGGTGCTTGGGCAAAGCGGCGACAAAAAAACAATGGATAATATTCGCAAAGAATTGTACCTCGATCAACCAAAATGGAAACAATTTGTGTTTTATGTAAATGATATTTCTCCCATCAGCATTGATACCAAAAATGAAATTGAAGAGAAAGGTTTGCGTGGATATTTTATTGGGGGCTATGAAAAAATAGGCATCAAAATTCCTTATCTCCGCAGAAGTTATCAAACTAAAAAGCAAGTAACCGATGTACTGATGGAAGCGTTGCCGGGCACGATTATGCTGGCGTGTGCCGCGATGTTTTTTGCGATTATTGTTGGAATATCTTTAGGCATCCTGGCGGCAGTAAAACAAAATACTTGGGTCGATACCACTTCTGTCTTTGCCAGTGTTATGGGCATTTCCGCGCCTTCGTTTTTTATGGCCATTGTAATTGCTTATGTTTTTGGATTGGTACTGCATAATTATACCGGTTTACCTCTTACGGGAAGTTGGTTTAATATTGATCCGGTAACTGGCCAACGATATTTGACTTTGCAAAACCTGATTCTTCCGGCGCTTACGCTTGGCATTCGGCCGCTTTCGATCATTACTCAACTTACACGAAGTTCAATGTTGGATACGCTCAACCAGGATTATATCAGAACCGCTTATGCAAAAGGATTGAGTAAAAAAGACGTGGTGCTTCATCATGCATTGCGCAATGCCATAAATCCTGTATTGACTGCTATTACGGGCTGGTTTGCCGAATTGCTCGCCGGAGCTTTTTTTGTTGAATATATTTTTGGGTGGAAAGGAATTGGAAAAATAACGGTGGATGCTTTGGAGAAATTGGACTATCCCGTGGTGATGGGTTCTGTTCTTCTTGCCGCAACCATTTTTGTATTAATGAATATTTTTGCGGATGTTCTTTATGGTGTTATTGACCCGAGGGTGAAGATGAAGTGAAGGTTAATACTCATTCTCCATTTTATAAATAACGATAAAAGATAAAAATTTAGATTTTTAAATTTTACTTTAAATTGGTTGTCAATTTAGACTTGCTTTTTATGTATTTATTTACCCTTGCAAAAATTGAAACATCTTTCTGTCATTAATGAATTCAAACAAAGAGATAGAAGTTAGCTTTAAAGAAATCACTAAATCATTTGCAGATGATCTAATTTATCCTGCATTATTGGGATCAATTCTTTTTGATTTATTTAGTACTTGGTTTAAAAATCCGGTCGGAATAATGATCTTGATAATTTATTTAGCTGATTGGTACTTTTATAAATTCGAAATCAAGAGTAATGAAGCTGAAAAGGATCAAGGGTATTACTATATATTGCAGATATGTATTGCAATTGATTTGACTTTTATTTATTTTGCTAATAAAGATCTCCTAAATGAGTGGTCTGTTGTTGGTGGAGCTTTGGGTTTTATATTCTTAACTTTTTTATTTCTAAAAAGTTATTTTATCGAAAATATTTGTCTATTAATTTATTGGATTTTATTAGCTTTAATGATTCTGACACTGAAAGTTTGCGGAATTGGATTTTTAATAATTTCAATATTCTTTTTAGTTGGATACTTAATTTTAATATTCCTATCACATGTGATAGATAAAAAAACAACTTAATTATTCAAGATAACGTTCTTGATAATTATTGCATCTAGTGAACAAGACATGATTTATTTTATCACCACTTCACTGATCACTTTTTCTCCCAGCGCTTCGTTTACTCTTTCGATGATCTTTGGTTTTTGATAGAGCAATTCATTTTTTAACGGTGCAACCGAAGTATAAATAAATAAAGTAGAGTTGATGATTTCAATTTTGTCAGTGTAGTTTGCAATGGTTTTTCCCATTATTTTTTCCCACGCATCTTTTATCTGCATCGCCTGAACGCCACTTTTTAGTTTGCTTTTTTTCAGGAACTCTTTTAATGCTTCTCCGATTGAAACTTCCA
>JBDTHD010000196.1:0-4853 GCA_039937075.1 Ginsengibacter sp.
ATTTGCTAATTAAGAAAACAGGAATATTAATTATCAGTTGATTTACTGTAAAAAACAAGCTCCTCCCCTGCTTACGCTTCTGGTCTGGAACAAATGCACGGTAAGAACTGACATGGACTATTTACCAATCACCTGGCTATTTTCTTTCAATCAGAATCGCATTGGCAACCCGCCGCTCTCCCGTATGATCCCACTTGTTCATATCTGCAGGCAATTTATCCAGGTCCATTCCAGGTTTGTAGGCATCACTATGCTCCCACTTATTATTATCTGAAGGATGATTCACCACGCCTCCGTAAGGAAAGTTTTTTACCCATAACGTTGTAGAACCGCCGCCATCAAGGTTTATAGCAGCGTCCATCTTTAACCAATGCATCAGCAATGTCAATTCATCAATGCTCATTCCGGCCGCTTTGTTATTTCTTCCATCCACTGCAATTAGGTAGAGCCTCTTCTTCCTCAACCCCAAAACAGAGCGCGGATTGCGTCCAAAAAATCCTTTTTTTGAAGGCCAAGATATTTCCTGGTTACGATAAATCAGCAGTGGGCCTGCAACCATCACATCCTCACCCGGAAGATGATCTTCCCAATTGGCAGTACTGTCCCAACGCGCGATAGATACCTTTTTAGGATTAATGATAATAGCAGCTATCTGGTGAAAAGAACGCTTTCCGTCAGCGCCGCTCTCTTTTGTTTCATTGATCGTCTTTCGGTCAGAGCGTATATAATCTTCAGAACCGCCGTTTTTCATATTAAAGAAAGTGCCGTTTATTGCAGCAATGGCATTTTTTTCGTTGGCGTATTCGTGCGTGGGTTTTAATTCATGAGGATCAAAACCCAGGTCTGCCCTGTTTTTATGATTTAGCTTAACTTCCAGTATGCTGATGTTTTGATTAGAATGGAACAAAGAACTGTCGAACTGGTAGTGTTTCAGCACAATGCCCGGCGCTACCTTTATTACTTGCCACTTTGCATTCACTACCATTGCCGAATCCGACTGGCCAAGTGCGGTTTGGCAGGCAACGACTGCAAGAAAAAGAAGAATAATTTTACCGGAAATGAAAGAGGTGCGTTGGAGTTTTTTCATAAAAGCAAAGGAAAGCTGTTGACCGAACTTCACCAACACTTTTTTGCAAGAGCTGCCATATTTCTTGCCAGATAATTTCTGCCTTTGGTACTGATAAAATAGTTAGGGTCGTAATAGGTTTTCTTTAAAAAGTCAGAGACAAGATTTTTAAGAAATTCTTCCGATTCAGTTTCATTGGTTCTGTCGAGCAATTGAATCAAATTCTCTAATTAAGGGCCCATTGTATCAAAACGACACACCAAGTGTATCATTACCGAACAAAATTATTTTTTTACACTTCATTACCCATTGATAAATAAGGGCTAAACAACTGGTGTAGTTTTTAGGCATTAATTGAATGTTTTAATTGGAATTAAAAATCAGGAAGGAATGATGAAATAGCCAATATGCTAATGAAGAAAATAGGAATAGTAATTATTTGTTGGTTTACTATATATAACAGTTATCTATAAACGAAAATAAATGATTAAAAATTATTTTAAAATTGCCTGGCGCAATCTTATCAAAAATAAAAGCTTAAGCTTTATAAATATTACGGGACTTTCTGTATCTGTTGCCTTTTGCCTTCTTTTATTTTTCTATATCCGGTACGAACAATCGTATGATTCTTTTCAAACGAAAAGAGGCCAATTGTTTCGATTAGAGATGAGTAGAACTTACCCTTCTACTGATACAGCAAAAAAAAGTATCTTCTCTTTCCTTACAAAAAATGACGATGTAGATAATCAATTGGTTTTCCCGGTAATTGTCTCCGCTAATATGCAAAATGAATTTCCTGAAATTAAAAGCATCACTCGTTTTAAAGACAACGGCGACATATTAGTTAAGGTAAATAATGAGACGTATAAAGAAAATGGTTTTTTATATGCAGACAGCAATTTCTTTAGCAATTTTTCTTTTCATCTTATAAAAGGAAATCGCAGGACTGTTCTCAATTCAAACAATGACGTTGTAATATCAGCATCACTGGCAAAAAAATATTTTGGTAATGGAGAAGCTGTTGGGAAAACCATAGAATTAGACCAGGACACTACGATGCTTTATACCGTTAGTGGTGTAGCAGAAAATGCACCTCAAAATTCGAGCATCCAATTTAATTTGATTGTACCCATTACATCTGACCCCGGTTACCAGGAACAAATCAATGAAGGATTTAACCAACAGAACACTTTATACATGGTTGAACTTGCAAACAATGTAGGTTACAAAAAGTTTGAAAGTAAAATGAATAAGTGGGTGGCGGATTATTATACAAAACCATTTATGGCAGAAAATGCAAAGTATCTTAAAGGTGTTGATTTTATAAATTTTCGGTGGTACCTGCGTCCTTTTACAGATTGCCATTATAACATTTCTCAACCGTGGGGACATTATACAGATGCAAAAAGTATTTATCAATTATCCTGTTTGGTGGCAATTATTTTATTGATCGCTTCGCTCAATTATATTTTACTTGTTATTTCCAATGCTGCTGCGCGCACCCAGGAAATAGGCATAAGAAAAGTACTTGGTGCAAACAGAAAAAAAATAATTCTTCAATTCTGGGCAGAAACTCAATTGGTAATAATTGTTTCCATTTTTTTTGGATTATTATTATTGCAGCCCTCACTGTTACTGTTTAATAATGTGATGGACACTCATATTAAGTTAGCAGATTTTACATGGAAAGAAATCCTGGTTCCTTCATTTTTACTGGCATTGATTTTAGGAATTATCGCGGGTTATTATCCTGCATTGAGCCTATCCAAAATGAAACCGGTTTCTGTCATCAAGAGTTTTCAGACATTTAAAATTAATCCCCGCTTTTCAAAAATAATGGTGGTCGTTCAATACACCGCATGCGTTGTGATGATGTTCGCGGCTTTTGTTATTAATCGCCAAATGCGCTACATCAATAATAAAGATTTGGGATTTGATAAAGAGCAGGTGTTGATGCTAAGAAACCCAACATACGACTGGAATTTCACAAAACGTGTGCATGATCGCTTACTTGTGTATGCACAATCTCAACCTTCTATCTCCTCTTTCTCAGGAATGAATGGTGGATTGGATGGAAGTTATAACGACAATGGATTTACGCTAAATGGCGAAAAAAAATGGCTTAAACAAATCACTGTTGACTATGATTATTTTAAAATGCTGGGAATAAAGTTTGTTGAAGGCAGGCCATTTTCCCGAGATATTTCTTCAGATACATCAAGAATTTTAAGGCCAAGCATTGTTAACGAAACATTGTTTAAGATGCTGGGCAAAGATGCCAAACTTGGTGTATATAATGAAGCGATCCGTTCAACAATTATTGGCGTGGTAAAAGATTACAATTTTGAAACACTGACAAAAAAAATAGAACCGGAACAGCATGTATTGGCAAGAGGTTATGAGGAATATTTCATGTTTAAAGTAAAAGCCGGCGATATGCAAAACACGATTGCCAGGTTGCAAAAAGCATGGAAGCAAATAAGCGGAAACTATCCTTTTGAATATACATTTCTCGATCAAAGCATCGCAAAAATGTATGAAGCAGACAAACGTTGGCAAAGTATTATCCAGGCTGCATGCTTCTTTGCGATCTTTATCGCATGTCTTGGTTTATTCGGCTTGTCATCAATTAACGCTATTAATCGTACCAAAGAAATTGGAATAAGAAAAGTACTTGGCGCAAGTATTAAAGATATAGTCTCCGCATTATCATCCGGCTTTGTTATAACATTTATGATTGCAATAATCATTGCAATACCATTTGCTTATTGGATAATGAGCAACTGGCTCCAAAGTTTCGCATACCGGATAAACTTAAACCCAGGGTTGTTTTTTATCGTTGGTTTAATTGCGCTGAGTATTGGTTTAATTGCCGTAAGTATCCAGGCAATAAAAGCCGCTTTCGCAAATCCTGTTGATAGTTTGAGGAGTGAATAAATTTAATTAGCCAATTTGCTGAATAGGTAATTTGCTAATGTGCTGATTAAGAAAACAGGAATAGATTATTAGTTGGTTTACTGCATATAACAGTTATCTGTAAACGAAAATAAAATGTTTAAAAATTATTTTAAAATCGCTTTCCGCAGCCTTTGGAAAAACAAAGTTTTTTCCGCAATCAATATTATCGGGCTTGCCACAGGATTGGCTGTTTGCCTGTTGATTGTTTTATATGTGAGAGACGAATTGAGTCATGATAAATACAACGTCAATGCAGATCGCATTTACCGGCTGGATGCGGATATTTATTTTAATAACACCGAGGCTAATATGGCACAGTCGCCTGATCCGCTCGGCCCTGCGTTGGTACGAGATTATCCGGATATTCAGCAAATGGTAAGGCTCAATTACCAGGGAGATATACTGGTAAAAAAGAACAACGAAAATGTACGGGATCATTATGCAGTTTTTGCAGATTCTACTTTCTTTAAAGTGTTTACCGTTCCTATGATAAAAGGTAATCCCGCCAGTGCTTTGAATGAGCCCAATTCAATTGTAATAGATGAAACCACGGCAAAAAAATATTTCAATACCATTGATGTTCTTGGTAAAAATTTGTATGTAGATAATTCCACCTATTGTAAAATAACCGGCGTAATAAAAGATATGCCAAGGCAATCTCATTTTCATTTTAGTTTTATCCGGACTAAAAGAGATTATCCAAAAAGCGATTCGTGGCTCAGTAACAACACTTACAATTACATCCTGGTAAGGCCCGGCGTACCAATAAAAAAAGTACAGGATGATGTGAATGCTACCATTAATAATTATTTGGGTAAAGATTTGGAAA
>JBDTHD010000197.1:0-5659 GCA_039937075.1 Ginsengibacter sp.
TAGGATAGGTATTAGTATTTTATTCTGAATTGGTTAAATTTGCACTCTAAAAAATAAATAAAAATTATGTCATCAGTTACAAAAGATAAGATTGACTTTGATCTTGAGTATAAAGTAAAAGATATCAATCTTGCAGAATGGGGCCGCAAAGAAATCAATTTAGCGGAAGCAGAAATGCCGGGCCTAATGTCACTTCGCGAAGAATTTGGAAAAGAAAAGCCTTTAAAAGGAGCACGCATTGCCGGTTGTCTTCACATGACAATACAAACTGCCGTTCTTATTGAAACATTGGTTGAATTAGGTGCTGAAGTAAAATGGAGCTCATGTAATATTTTCTCTACGCAAGACCAGGCTGCTGCTGCGATTGCCGCTACAGGAGTAGGTGTTTTTGCATGGAAAGGAGAAACCCAGGAAGAAGCTGATTGGTGCATCGAACAAACTTTATTTTTTGGAAATGAAGACCGCCCCTTAAATATGATTTTGGATGATGGTGGCGATTTGACCAACATGGTTTTTGATAAATATCCTGAATTGATACAGCACATAAAAGGTTTGTCAGAAGAGACAACCACCGGCGTGCACAGGTTGTATGAAAGGATGGCAAAAGGTACTTTGCCTATTCCTGCAATTAATATTAATGACTCAGTAACCAAATCTAAATTTGATAACAAATACGGTTGTAAAGAAAGTTTGGTTGACGCAATAAGAAGAGCGACTGATATTATGATGGCCGGAAAAGTAGCTGTGGTAGGCGGTTACGGAGATGTGGGAAAAGGTTCTGCTGCAAGTTTACGTGGCGCTGGTGCAAGGGTTATCGTTACTGAAATTGACCCAATTTGTGCTTTACAGGCTGCAATGGATGGTTTTGAAGTAAAGAAAATGATTGACGCTGTAAAAGAAGCTGACATTATTGTTACAGCGTCCGGTTGTCGCGATTTGATTACAGGCGAGCATTTTAAAGAAATGAAAGACAAAGCTATCGTTTGTAACATTGGCCACTTCGATATTGAGATTGACATTGCGTGGCTGAACAAGAATTATGGCGATACAAAAGATACCATTAAACCACAGGTAGATAAATATACGATTGACGGAAAAGATGTTATTGTTTTGGCAGAAGGACGTTTGGTAAATTTAGGTTGTGCCACAGGTCATCCAAGTTTTGTAATGAGCAATTCCTTTACCAACCAGGTTTTGGCCCAATTGGAATTATGGCTTCATTCAGAAAATTATGAAAACAAAGTGTATGTGCTTCCGAAACATTTGGATGAAAAAGTTGCTCGTTTACATTTGAAAAAGATTGGCGTTGTATTGGATGAACTTTCTGATAAGCAAAGCGCTTATTTGAATATCCCGAAAGCTGGTCCATATAAGCCTGAGATGTATAGGTATTAATCTTTTAAAAAATAATCACAGAATATTAAACCCACTTTGAAATAAGGTGGGTTTATCTTTTTTAATGGCCCGTTCTTTCTTTATTTTTGTTTAAACCTGGACTCATGCAACAAAACAAACCTAAACTCGACATCATTAATATGCTGCTGGAAGATTGCATTATGGCTTTTCCAATTTCTTCGTTTGTAATAAGCATCTATCAGCAATACCAACGCCGGGGTTGGTTGAGCAAAAAGCAATTGCAGGGTTTGTATGATAAAGCTTCCAAAATAAATGGAGTTCTTCCAGGGCGACTGGCTGCATTGGAATCTATCATAAAAAAAATGCCTACAAGAGAAAGGTCTGAGCTCCCGGAAAACACGCCCATGTTTGTAAAGGATGAAGCAGCAGGAAAACTAATAGAAGGGATTCTCCGTAAATATCCTCAACATAAAAGAGTATTATTTTTAAAAGTGAAGTACGATAACGATGAAGTTCTTTCTCCTTCGGATGTTTCTGAATTAAAAAAGTTTAGTCAGCATTTGAAATAAATTACAACCGTTTATCGTTTCTCTTTTAACATAAAATTTTATTGCCGGATTAATTTCCGGAACCAGTTTTTAGTCTTATTAAAAGAAATAAAAATTGTCAATTATGGAAAAAATTTTACAACAAGAGATTTTATTGATTACCGGAACTCATTTTTCTTCTATGCAATGCTGGCAAAAAAATAATTCTGAGAATGAGCACAACTTTTCTGAGGCAGACCAATTACAGGATGCTTGCTGGAATGGGCTTTTAAAAGATATGCTTCCTGAAATTTGCGAAGCAAATAAAGATATCTACCTATGGCAAATCAGGGAAAATAAATGTGGATTAGAAATTGAGCTTGGGGAACTTCCTTCAGAAGTTGATTCTTATTATTCAATTGACCCCTATTCATTTACACAAGACCAATTGATGAATTAGTAAAGAAATTTGCTTTGAAAAATCAAATTCCGTCTCAATAAAAATCCTGGTTATTTGTTCTTTTACTGTAAGCCAGGATAGAAAACTCGTCTAATCATGGCCGTTATTATCGTTGTCTGTTTTTTTTGTTTGAATACAGAGAAATCGGAATTCCCAAATTTGTAATTAAATGTGAGCCTGAAACTTCTTACACCATGCCTGTTATAAGTTACCTGGTAGAAGGTGGTTTATCATAAATAACCCCATAAGTCGTGTATTAAATGCATCATTCACGCTAAACGTTATTGAACCCCGATTATTTTAAACAAGTCTTTTTGCATCGCAAAATCAGACGTAAATCTTTCCAATCTTTTTCCCTGCGGTATTACGCGCGATGAATGGTAATCTGCGGTTAATTGAAAACTAAGGTTGTTGAAGACGTTGGAAAAATCCACTTTTATTTTATAATTCGAGATAAACTTAGCGCTGAAATCAAACCTTCATTGTTTAAATCCAGTGAATTGCTAACAAAGAGCATCGCTAAGAAACCAGGCAGAGGGCAATTGCTCATTTATTTTTTATCAACAAAAAAAGTTTGCCAATTGGTTTGCTAAGATTAACTTAAACACCAATTCTTTTAATACGATTATATGGGCCATCTTCCTGGATTAATACAAGACCTCGCGTTGATTCTTATTGCGGCGGCAATTACCAGTCTTTTATTCCGAAGGCTGAAACAGCCGTTGGTATTGGGTTACATCATTGCAGGATTTCTAATCGGCCCACACTTATCCCTTACGCCTACTATTGCAGATACTAAAAACATTGAGACTCTTGCGCAAATGGGTGTTATCTTTTTATTATTTAGCCTCGGACTTGAGTTCAGCTTTAAAAAATTAATCCGTGTTGGTGGCTCCGCGTCTATTACCGCTTTTATTGAAATTATTTTTATAACCGTAGCGGGTTTTTACCTCGGCCGGTGGATGGGCTGGGGCCGGATGGACAGCCTTTTTTTAGGAGGCATGTTGGCAAGTTCTTCGACAACTATAACTATCAAAGCCTTTGAAGAACTAAAAATAAAAACACAACAATATGTTCGCGTGGTTTTTGGGGTATTGGTGGTGCAGGATATAGTAGTGGTTTTATTGATGGTATTGCTTTCTACAGTAGCCGTTTCCCGCGAATTCCAGGGTTCGGAAATGCTTTTCACAGTGGCCAAACTGATATTTTTTCTAATCCTTTGGTTTATTGCCGGCATATTTTTACTGCCCAGCTTATTACGATGGGCTAAAAAATTATTGGATGAAGAAACGCTGCTGATATTATCGTTGGGATTATGTTTGGGAATGGTAGTGATAGCTACGCAGGCGGGCTTTTCTGCAGAGTTGGGTGCTTTTATTATGGGTTCCATTCTTGCGGAAACACCCCGGGCAGAAAGAATTGAAAATATATTAAAGCCTGTAAAAGATTTATTCGGCGCTATCTTTTTTGTGTCAGTAGGAATGCTCATAGATCCCGAAGCCATTATCGATTACCGTTGGCCTGTTTTATGGGTTACGTTGCTTATTCTTTTTGGAAAATTGTTCAGTACCGTTTTGGGCGCACTGCTTTCCGGACAGCCCTTAAAACAATCGATACAGGTTGGAATGAGTATGGCCCAGGTTGGTGAATTTACCTTTATAGTAGCAACGCTTGGGCTTACTCTTGGGGTTACCAGCACATTTTTGTTTCCTGTAGCGGTGGGCGCTTCTGCCATCACTACTTTTACTACGCCTTACATGATCAAACTTTCGGGGCCTTTGTACCAGTTTCTAGAAAAAAGACTGCCGAAAAACTTGCTCAAAAGATTAAATAATTATTCGCTTAGCACTCAAACTATACAGGCAGAAAGCCGTTGGAAAACGGTAATGAAGTCCTATGTCACTATTATCATTTCTAATGGGATTGTGATTTTAGCCCTCATATTGATTACTGTTAAATTTTTTATTCCTTTTCTGAACCACAATATTGATAATACTCTTTTGCGCAGCCTGATTGCACTGATAGTTACATTGGGTGTAGCAGCTCCTTTTTTGTGGGCGTTTATGGCCAAAAAGCCCGCTGAAACCGCATATAAAGAATTGTGGCTTCAAAAAAAATATAGCCGGGGTCCATTGCTGATTCTTGAAATTTCAAGGGTAATTGCAGGAGTTTTGCTAATCGGTTTTTGGGTCGACCGTTTGTTCACAACCACTATTGCGATATTGGTCGCTGTCCCGTTGATAATTATTATTTTGATTTTATTTTCTAATAGAATACAATATTTTTATCATCGGCTTGAGGGGAGATTTCTTTACAATCTGAACGCGAGGCAAACCATGGAGGACGAAAAATTACGACAGGAGATTTTGCAAAAAAATAAATTAAGGCCTCAAACGGATCTTTCTCCCTGGGATGCGCACATGATAGATCTGGAAGTAAATCCTCACGCCGAATATATTGGAAAAACACTTGCAGAACTTGCGTGGCGCGAACATTTTGGAATTAATATCGCGTACATAAAAAGAGGGGATAATTTAATTTATGCTCCCAATCGTTACAACAGGCTATTACCATTCGATAATGTAGGAATTATTGCAACTGACGAACAAATGCAAGAATTTAAACCGGTATTTGAAGAAGCCGACAGCGTGGAAATAAATGACAGTGGGGTAAATGAAATTATTTTACAAAAAATGGTAGTGGATGAAAGCAACCGATTAAAAGATCAGACGATTCGGGGCTCAGGCATCCGCGAACGTACCAATGGCCTGGTGGTAGGCATTGAAAGAGATGGAGAAAGATTTCTAAACCCTGATTCAGACACCATATTTGAATGGGGAGATATTATTTGGATAGTTGGTGAAAGAAGAAAAATACAAGGATTGAATACGTGAAAATAGAAACTGATAGCAATGTGATTCTAAAAATATTTAGTCCTTTTGCAGTAAAGCAACAAAAAAGACAGATTCCTATTTTTATTATTGAAGAATATTATTAAAAATGTTTTATAAATAAGTACCGATAGTTTTTCAAACATCAGAAATTTTAATTCTGATTTTGGACTTTATGCATGAAGCCATTTTTGAACTTTTCTACTCCAAAAAAATAGCATTTATTTCAATGCTTCATCTTTTTCTTTCTCCAAAAAATGAGCAGCATCTCCAATATTTTTAGTTTCCCACTCCATCAAAGCCTCATCTGGTACTGCCTTTAACGGGACAATTGCTGACTGGGAAGGTTCGTTGTAGGGAACATTAGAACTCCGGTTATAAACAGAAATTAAAGACCAACGAGGGTTTTCTGAAAGATTGGCTTC
>JBDTHD010000198.1:0-15385 GCA_039937075.1 Ginsengibacter sp.
GAAGTGTGGAAAATAATAGAAGAAAACTCCTAGTTTTTATTACTCAAGAAAACAAAGGGTTTCAACATTTTATTTCCTAAAGCTTCGCGCACTAATTTTTTGTTCGAAGAAATTTTATATTTATTTATGTTGATAACTTCGTACGTGTTTACAAGGTTGTCAACTTTTTCAACATAAAAAAGAAGTTCATGAAGTTGTTCTACTTCATGTTCGATTGATTGGGGATTGGATTTTTCTTTGAACAATACCAAAAGATCTCTATTGAATTTGTCCATTTTTGTTGATTGGTTTTTAATAACCGACCATGTTACTAGTACATTCGCATCCCGTCTTGCTTTTGCGCGAAGCACTACAGCTCATCGCAATAACAGAAAGGATAACTAATAATATTAATAAGGTGCGGTTTAAATTTTTCATTAAAATATTTCGATTACCTGATGTTTAAAAAACAGAATGAATCTTTTGACTCGACCTGTTTTAAAATTCATAACACCAAATTAAACTATTTTCACGAATATATATTGTAATTTTTTTGAAAAAAGAAAAAATCATTATGCCCAAAAACGACAACCCAAGGGTTTTAGTCGCTCCCCTTGATTGGGGGCTCGGGCATGCAACCCGCTGTATTCCAATTATTAATCAACTGATTTTATTGGGTTGTACCGTTTATATCGTTGCAGATAAAAAAAATTTTTCTTTATTAAAAAAAGAATTTCCTCAAACCGTATTTTTACGGTATAAAGGCTATGAAATTGCCTATAGCCGCCAAAAAAAATTCCTTTTTCTGAAATTGATTTTCCAATTACCTAAAGTTATTCTAAGAGTTTTACTGGAAAAAAAATGGCTAAAAAATATCGTAAAAAAATATTCAATTGATGCGGTGATCTCGGACAACCGGTTTGGGATGCATAACAAAAATATTCCGTCGATTTATATAACTCACCAACTTTCCGTAAAAACAGGCAATCGGTTTTTTGATACAATTGCTCAAAAAATTCATTATTATTTTATCAGGCGATTTACAACTTGCTGGGTTCCGGATTTTGAGAAAAACGGACTTGCGGGTGAACTTTCTCATCCAAAAAATTTACCTGCTAATTCAATTTATATTGGGCCTTTGTCCAGGTTTACACAAGTGCCTGATGCAGAAATTCTAAATGATTTACTTATTATAATTTCTGGCCCTGAGCCACAAAGAACCATTTTTGAAAAAGAAATCTTAGAACAAATAAAAGGTTTTAAACAGAAAATTATTTTTATAAGAGGCTTGCCTTCCGAAGACCAAAAACCTGGAAATTTCGATGGAGTAAAAATAGAAAATCATGTTCCCGGCGAAGAATTGAATAAATTGATGGCAGAATCAAAGATAATAATTAGCAGAAGCGGATATACCACCGTGATGGATTTGGCAACCTCGAATAAAAAAGCAATTTTAATCCCAACGCCGGGGCAAACAGAGCAGGAATATTTGGCCGAATATCTTATCGAAAAAAAATATTTTTTGACAGAAAACCAAGAAGATTTTTCAATACAGGACTTGTTGGAAAAAGCAAAAACTTTCCACTTTCAAGAAATAAATTTCGCAAAGGATGGCTATAAAAAAATTATTATGGAATTGGTGAAATCTATAAAATCTGATAAATTTTAGAGGCGATGAGCTAGCCGAAGGCGAAATAAAATTCAGTTTATTTGTTCGTTTACTATAGAATTAGTCTTCTTCATCAACTACTCGCACACTCCTGTTAAAACTCTCAGTGAGTGAAATAAGAGTTTCTGTACGTTCAATACCTTTAATTTTTTGCAGGTTATCATGAAGAACGCTTCGAAGCTGGTTAATATCTTTACATACAATCTCCAGGTACATACTATAATTTCCGGTAGTATAATTAAGCCTTATTATTTCTGGTATTTTTTCCAGTTCGGCGGCTACATCATCGTAAAGTGAACTTTTTTCTAAAAAGATTCCAACAAAAGCAGTAATATCATAACCGAGAAGTCCCAGATTAACTTTTAATCTTTTACCTTTAACAATGCCAAGTTCTTCCAATTTTTTTATCCGGACATGAATGGTGCCACCACTTACAAAAAGTTTTTTACCCAATTCCGCATAAGGCATTTCGGCATTTTCCAGCATTTCCTGGATAATTTTCAGATCTAATTTGTCAATATTAAATTTGGTAGCCATAAATTGTTTTCAATTTTAGATGTATTTCACGAAAATAGTAAATTAGTTGAATATTTTCTATATTTATTTTCTTTTCTTTAAAATATTTTTCTATTAGGTTGTATTTTGTTAGATTTGCATCAGATTAGTTCTTAAAAATTGTGGGGTGATGAAATTTTTGGCAGACATGCCCCCTTGTCTCGGGGGTGAGGATAACAGGATAAACATAGCATAGAGCCGCTTTGATAGCAATATCGAAGCGACCAGGGTCGACCACTCAACTTTGTGCTACGGCTAACCGCCTCGTGAAGGTTCGAACCCTTCCCCTACAGCATTGAAAAGCCTTTGTAATTACTTACAGAGGCTTTTTTCGTTTTCATAATCTGAAAAAACTACTGAAAAAACATGATAGCAAGTTATCTTGCAGATTAACTGTTTTTAGAAATAAAAATCATTAATGTTCAGTATTATTTCCGGAAGTATTATTTTGAGTTTTTTACACGCCACTATTCCAAATCATTGGTTGCCGGTAATTGCTATTGGAAAAAAAGAAAATTGGACCATTAATGAAGTTACACAAGTCACTTTTATTTCTGCGATTTCCCACGGATTAAGTACTATAATTATTGGGCTTATTCTTGGATTTATCGGCGCAAAGATTTCTGAAAATCTCGAAAACTTTACTCATTACATCGCGCCGGCGATTTTAATTGGCTTGGGTATTATTTTTATTTACAGGCATCATACCCACAAACATTTTCACATTGACGATAACATTAAAAAAAAGAAATCCAAAAGGACTATTATTATCGCACTGGTTTTGGCTATGTTTTTATCGCCTTGCATGGAAATTGAAGCTTACTTTTTATTAGCCGGAACGCAAGCCCCGTGGCTTATTTGGTTTATAGCCGCCTTATATTTAATTATTACCACCTGCGGAATGGTGTTTTTAGTAAGATTTGCCTACATGGGAATTTTAAAATTAAACTGGCATAAGCTGGAACATAATGCGGGAATTATTACCGGCGCTACACTAGTTGCTACGGGAATACTTTCTTTTTTTATAAGTTGAATAAAAAAATCAGATTACCAAAAGCATATACTTCTTCTGAATTTTCTTTCTTTGCATTTTTCTGATTACCACTTATGTTTGCATCTATTTTTAAAAAATGAAAGTTACCGATCACATAAAAGAATCCAAGGGAACAGCAGTTTCTTTTGAAATTCTACCGCCGTTAAAGGGGAAAACCATTGAATCTATTTATAATCATTTAGACCCTTTAATGGAGTTTAAACCCGCATTTATAAATGTAACTTATCATCGCAGCGAGCAGGTATTTAAAAAGAAGTTAGACGGCACTTTTGAGAAAATAGAAATCCGCAAACGTCCGGGAACTGTGGGCATTTGTGCTGCGATTATGAATCATTATAAAATTGACGCAGTTCCACATTTAATATGCGGAGGTTTCAATTTGCAGGAAACAGAAAATGCGTTAATTGACCTCGCTTTTTTGGGGATTGATAATGTTTTATTACTTCGTGGAGATGCTGCAAAAAATGAAACCACTTTTGAGCCGGAAGAAAACGGCCACTCTTATGCAATTGATTTATTAAAACAAACTGTAAATTTAAATAACGGAATCTATCTGGAAGATGATATAAGAGGAGGGAACAAAACCAATTTTTGTATTGGAGTGGCAGGATATCCGGAAAAACATTTCGAAGCACCCAATCTTCAGAGTGATTTAAAATATTTAAAAATGAAAGTAGATGCTGGCGCAGATTATATTACCACTCAAATGTTTTTTGACAATAAAAAATATTTTGAGTTTGTAAAAGACTGCCGCGAAATGGGTATTGAAATCCCGATAATTCCCGGTTTAAAACCAATTACTACTAAAAAACAACTTACTGTTTTACCGCGCACTTTTCATGTTGATATTCCAACCGAATTAAGCAATGAAATTATAAAATGCAAAACAGATGAAGATGTCGAAATTGTTGGAACCGAATGGTTGTTACAGCAATCCAAAGAATTAAAGAACTCTGGCGTTCCCGTTTTGCATTACTATACATTGGGCAAACCTCATGTCGTAGTCAATGTTGCAAAACAGATTGTTTAAAATAAAAATCGGAACTATTTATTTGTTTACTGCTTATTTATCCAACGAGGAATTAAATCAAAAAGGCCCTCAGCATAAATCTGAAAGCCTTTGTTTTTTTCCTGATTGGATAATTATTTTACCTGCCTATTGGAATTCCTACAGAGATACTAACAGTACGATATTTGTCTTTAGCATCTTCTCCGTTGTTGGTTTGGGTTGAATTGATTTTTGCTAAGCCTAAACCGTAATTTGCTTTCAACATAACTTTACCTAAATCCACACCGGCTCCGATATTTACGCCGTAATCAAATCTTTTGAGTTTTGAATACGCCTGGTCATTTGCGGTAGGGTCGGTGCTAGTAAATTGTATGTCTTTGGACGAGTGAAATTCAGCGCCTCCAAGTTGCCCATCTACTTTTGATTTGCCAGCAATACCCATTGCTATATAGGGTCCGCCATTTATAAAAATGTTAGAAGTTTTGGATTGGAGAGGAACCCGAATAATTAAATTGACCGGTAGTTCAAGATAAAGAGGGTTAAAAGTAGCTTTATAGGAGGCGGAACCAGAACCACCTTCTGTTTTTGAACCTCTGCCCTCAAGTAACAGCCCCGTTTCAAGGGCGATTGGTTCTGTGGCGTTTGACCGTCCCAAAATTCCTGCATTAAATGACGTGAGCATTTTATTTTTTTGAGTAGCTCCGGACGTTGACGTGGTGATATTGGCCAGGTTTACACCGCCTTGTACATAAATTTGTGATTTTGCGGTGGTGAATATTCCAACACAAAATGCAATCGCTAATAATTTTTTCATTATTTATCTTTTTAATTTTTAGAGAGTTAGATTTCTTTTGGCTTTTTCCAAAAACTTTGCCAATGGCAAAATGAACAGGAATTAAAAGCATAAATATTTGCTAAAAGCCCCGCATTTTTTTAAAGAAATATTTAAAAAACATCCTTTTAAGCGGCTATTTACTGGGTAGTGGTTTTAAAAAAACTCTTCGAAAAAAAGTTTAGAGAATAAAAAACCACTTACGTTTCATTTTTCGTAAATGGTTGATTTTGGAAGTGGGCCCACCAGGACTTGAACCTGGGACCACCTGATTATGAGTCAGGTGCTCTAACCAACTGAGCTATAGGCCCAATTACCTTATTCAGGTAATTTTTCGGTCTGCAAAAATAGAAAAATTCGTCAAGTCAACAGAATTATTTTTCTTTGAAGATGCAAAATATTGAAAATATTATTTTTGACCTCGGCGGTGTTTTGTTAGATATTGATTACAACCGCACCCGCGATGAGTTTGAAAAATTAGGCGTAACACGTTTTAATGAAATGTATTCTCAGGCTAATGCCGACCGGCTTTTTCAAAAGCTCGAAACAGGAACCATAGACGAAGAGGATTTTTACAAAGAATTAAATCATTCTTCAGGCATGAATCTTTCACCAGATGAAATAAAAAAGGCATGGAATGCCATGTTGCTTACGTTTAGGGAAGATAGCCTGCAATTTCTTGATCAGCTTAAAAATAAATACAGGATTTTTCTCTTAAGCAATACCAATAAAATCCATTTCGCATCTTTTGATGAGATATATTATCAGACAAAAAGGTCAAAAAAATTTGAGGAATTTTTTGATAAGATATTTTATTCTTTTGAAATTGGATTAAGAAAACCCGATGCCACGTGCTATAAATGGGTTTTAAAAGATTTAAACCTAAATCCGGAAAGAACTTTGTTTATAGACGATTCAATAGATAATATAAACGGAGCAAATTCGGTGGGAATACAGACATTGCTCTTATCGCCGGGGAAAAGGATAGAAAATTTAGGTTTGTAGTTGATTATTTTTTTACTTCTTCAAAATCAATATAATCCTCGTCTTTTTTAGGAGCAGGTTTTGGCTGGGATGGGCTTTGAGGATTTTGATAATTCTTTAAATCGCTATGCATTTTCTCCTGCATTTCGCCAAACTGCTGTTTTATCTTCTTTGAAGATTGATAAATTGGAATGATAAAATCAAAAATGAATTTATATAAAAGATATAATAAAAAGATTTCAATCGCGGTTTCTATAAATTTCATTCTACGAAAATAATTCTTTTAAACCAATTGAGTGGAGTAAGTCTCTATTTTTAGCCTGAAAAATTTGTTAAGGAATGAATTTTATTAAAACATAATTTGGTGCATAATTCCTAATTACCGTATATTTGCGGCCGTAAAAGATTAGTGAAAGGGAACGGAAGCGTTCCCTTCTTCTTTTTTCAAAATAGTACAACAAAATGATTACTTCTACAGAGCTTGAGAAGATCGAAGAATGTGTAAAGAACTTTATCGCGGAATCGAAAGATTTATTTCTGGCTGATGTAAAAATTGCACCAGGAAATATGATAACCGTTTTACTTGATGGCGATCATGGTGTAACTATTGAAAATTGCACCGTTATTAATAAAGCGCTTTATAAGTTTATTGAGGAAAGACAGCTTTTTGGAGAAAGTAATTTTTCACTGGAAGTTTCTTCCTTTGGGGTTGACAGGCCGCTACAACTTCTACGGCAATATAAAAAAAATATAGGCCGTACCATTGAAGTGGTTTTGAACGATGGAACAAAAGAAGAAGGGACGCTCACAGACGTAGATGAAGAAGATATAAAAATTGAACAAAAAAAAGGTAAAGGAAATAAAATGACAAAACAAACAACAACAATATTGTTTAATCAGATAAAGCACACAACTGTGCTGATAACTTTTTAAAATAAACAGTATGGCAAGTATCAATTTAATTGAATCCTTTCAGGAATTCAAAGACGCTGAAAACATAGACAGGCCTACTTTAATGAAAGTAATGGAGGATGTCTTTAAAACGCTCATCCGTAAAAAATATGGATCTGATGAGAATTTTGATGTCATTGTCAATGACCAAAAGGGAGACCTTGAAATATTCAGGCGCCGCACTATTGTTGATGATGATGACTTGTATAATACACTTACGGAAGTAGAATATAAAGACGCGATAAAAATAGAACCCGATTACCAGGTAGGTGAAGAATTATATGAGGAAGTAGATATTCAAAAAGAATTCGGTAGAAGGGCAATCCTTGCGGGAAAACAAACACTTGCAAGCCGTATTAACGATCTTAAGAAAAATATTCTTATAAAAAAATACGAAGATCGCGTTGGTGATATTATCAGCGGCGAAGTTTACCAGGTTTGGAAAAAAGAAATTTTACTTTTAGATGAGGAAGGCAATGAAATGTTGCTTCCAAAATCGGAGCAGATCCCTTCTGATTATTTTAAAAAAGGCGAAACAATTCGCGCGGTAGTAAAAAACGTAGAATTAAAAAATAACCAGGCGGTTATTATTGTTTCAAGAACCGATACATCTTTCCTGGCGAAATTGCTTGAGATTGAAGTTCCTGAAATATTTGACGGTCTTATTGTTATTAAGAAAATCGTTCGCGATCCGGGTGAACGAGCAAAAGTAGCCGTTGAAAGTTTTGATGATCGTATCGATCCGGTTGGTGCATGTGTGGGAATGAAAGGAAGTCGTATTCATGGAATTGTACGCGAATTAAAAAATGAAAATATTGACGTTATCAACTGGACCAATAATATTCAGTTGCTGATACAGCGTTCGCTAACGCCTGCGAAGATTACTAGCATGGAAGTGGATACAGAAGCGAAACATGCAAGTGTTTATTTAAAACCCGACCAGGTTTCGCTGGCCATCGGGCGCAGAGGCGTAAACATTAAATTGGCTTGTGAACTTACAGGTCTGGAAATTGATGTATTCCGAGACAACGAAGGCGAGGTAGAAGAATATGATGTGGATTTGGATGAATTTACAGATGAATTGGAAACCTGGGTGATTGATGAATTAAAAAAGATTGGTTGTGATACAGCTAAAAGTGTTTTAGACTTGTCTGATGAAGAACTGGAACGTAGAACCGATTTGGAAAAAGAAACCATCGCCGAAGTTAAAAAGATTTTGAAGGAAGAATTTTCAGGTGAATAAAGCAAATTAATTTTTTAAAGAATTTGTTTGTTTACTATAAATAAAAATAAAAATTACTTCGAAAAAGAAGTAGGGAAAGATTAATGGCAGAAATAAACACACCACGATTGATGGCTGCGGCCAAAGAGTTTAACATAGGTACCGGTACCTTAACAGACTTTCTTGTGTCCAAAGGTTTTGAAACGGGCGACCTTAAACCGTCATCCAAAATTTCAGAAGACATGTACCTTGTATTACAGGTAGAATTTCAGCCCGACAAAGTAGCCAAGCAAAAAGCAGAACAAATCGATCTTCCCAAAAATACTCCGGCGGACAATAAGAAAAGAAGAGACGAACAGGATCTTTCTTTCAATAAAAAAGAAACCATTAAAGCGCCGGTTACAGAGGAAAAAGCTGAGGAAGAAGAAAAGGCAAAAGAGATTACCGAGCCAATTATTGCTGAGAAGGAAGCGGAAATACCTGTTGAAGAAAAACCTGCGCAGGCAGAAGTAAACAATGATAATAGCAAAGACAAAGCAGATGAAATTCCAATAGAACCTACATCCTTAATCGCAATAGAAAATGTGCGAATTCCCGAAGTGGAAGGTTTAAAAATAATTGATAAAATCGATTTAAGTACTATTGACTCTTCCGTCAGGCCCAAAAAAGACACAAAAAAGCAACCGGAACCCGCAAAAGGAAAGGTGAAAGGAGTAATATCTAAAGAATCTGAAGCAGTAGAAGAGCCTGTAAAAGGCCCTGTCGCTCCACCAGAAAAGGAAGCACCGGTTATTACCAATATAAAGGCCGTAAAACTCGAAGGCCCTAAAATCATGGGCAAAATAGAGCTTCCTTCAACGAACGACACACGACCTAAAGCACCAGATGAAAGACGCAAGCGTAAACGCATCGTTGTTGAAAAGAAAGGTGGAGGTGGGGGACAACAACAGCATCCGCCGCGTCAAAATAACCAACGGCCGCCCCATCCTAACAATACTAACAATAACAGACCACCCGCACCTGGAGGAAGATTCAATAGGAACGCTCCGCCAGTAAGACGTGAAGAGCGGGAAATTGACCAAAAAGAAATTCAGGATAAAATAAAGGAAACACAGGCAAAACTTGCCGGCTCAGGCGGAAGAGGAAAAAGCCTTAAAGCAAAATACCGCAAGCAAAAAAGAGAAGAGGCCGCCGAAACAGTTGGCGACCAAACAACTGATAATAAATTGCAGGTAACAGAATTTATATCAGTTAGCGAATTTGCCAATTTGATGGATGTAAGTTTTGCAGATGTTATCAGTAAATGTATGAGCCTCGGCATTATGGTTTCTATCAACCAACGCCTTGAAGCAGATGTTATTGAATTGGTAGCAAGCGAATTTAATTACGAAGTCGAATTTATTGACATTGACAACCAGCAGGAAAATGAAGAAGAAGAAGAAGAAGATAATGAAGAAGATTTAATTGCGCGTTCTCCTATTGTTACTATCATGGGACACGTGGATCATGGAAAAACTTCTTTGCTCGATTATATAAGGCATGCAAATGTGATAGCTGGAGAAGCGGGAGGAATAACTCAGCATATTGGGGCATATGAAGTACAAGTAAAAGACGGCAGGTCCATTACTTTTCTTGACACACCAGGCCATGAAGCGTTTACGGCTATGCGCGCCAGGGGTGCAAAAGTTACGGACATTGCAGTTATCGTGATAGCAGCAGATGATGCAGTAATGCCTCAAACAAAGGAAGCGATTTCTCACGCACAGGCAGCAGAAGTGCCTATGGTTTTTGCTTTGAACAAAATGGATAAAGATGGTGCCAATCCCGAAAAAATTAAAGAGCAACTCGCCGGTATGAACATTTTGGTAGAAGACTGGGGAGGTAAATATCAAAGTCAGGAAATTAGCGCCAAACAAGGATTAAATGTAGATGAACTTCTTGATAAAGTTTTATTGGAATCTGACCTGCTTGAGCTAAAGGCAAACCCAGCGAGAGCCGCAAGTGGAAGTGTAATTGAAGCGTCTCTTGATAAAGGACGTGGGTATGTTGCCACAATTTTGGTTCAAAACGGAACCTTAAATCAGGGCGATCTGTTAGTTTCAGGACAAAATTATGGCCGCATTAAAGCAATGTTCAACGAACGGAACCAGCGCGTAACAACGGCTCCTCCTTCAACGCCTGTTTTAATTCTCGGTTTGAACGGCGCACCCCAGGCTGGGGAAACTTTTAAAGTTTTCAAGGATGAATCAGAAGCAAAAGACACTGCGAACAGGAGATCCCAGATTCTTCGCGAACAGGGAATAAGGGCTAAAAAACACATTACTTTGGATGAAATTGGTCGACGCCTTGCTTTGGGTAACTTTAAACAATTAAACCTGCTTATCCGGGCAGATGTGGATGGTTCTGTAGAGGCTTTAAGCGATTCTTTACAAAAATTGAGCACTGAAGAAATTGCGGTCAGTGTGGTTCACCAGGGAGTAGGCCAGATAACCGAAACCGATGTAATGCTCGCAACAGCTTCTGACGCAGTAATTATAGGATTTAATGTGAGGCCATCTCTGCAAGCATCTAAAATTGCAGATCACGAAGGCGTTGAAATCAAAACATATTCTATCATTTATGACGCAATAGACGAAGTTAAAAGCGCAATGGAAGGTATGTTGGAACCGAAAATCCAGGAATAGGTTTTGGGTATTGCAGAAATCAAAGAAACCTACAAATTCGACAAGGCTACTGTTGCCGGTTGTATGGTGGTCGAAGGAAAAATTGCAAGGAACAATCGAATTCGCCTCGTTAGAGATGGAATTATCATTCATACCGGCGAACTGGGAAGTCTCAAACGCTTTAAAGACGATGTAAAAGAGGTTTCTAATAATATGGAATGCGGTATGATTATTAAGAATTATAATGATCTGAAAATGGGAGATATGATAGAAGCTTTTGAAGAAATAGAGGTGAAAAGAACTTTGTAAATCTCCACTTCCTTATTTTCTTTAACAAAACCTACTCAACTTTTAACTTTCCAAAAAAATAACTCACCATATAGAGGTGTATTTTTGATGAATTAATTTTTACGATTAAGGCATCTTCCCGCGATTTCAAATACAATAATTTCTGATGAAAAAAAGTTTGTTTACAATTTGTTTTTTGGCAACGGTTATTAGTTCATTTGCCCAAACCAAAAAAGTTTTAGCTGATAAAATAATTGCTACGGTAGGAGACAAAATTATCTTAAGAAGTGATATTGAAAATAGCATTGACGATATGAAACGCCAGAATGCGGACGTGCCTGCTAACGCTTCATGCCTTTTACTACAACAAGCCCTTGCGCTCAAAGCTTTGGTTTTGCAGGCGGATAGGGATTCTCTTCCTGTATCAGATGACGATATAAATGCAGATATTGATAATAAGATCCGCTATTATATCCAACAGTATGGTTCAAAAGAAATACTGGAGCAGGTTGCCGGCAAAACTGTATTCCAATTAAAAGAAGAATTCAGGCCTGTAATTCGCGATCAGAAATTAGCTCAGGCAGAGAGAGATAAAATTGTAGGTGATGTAAGAATTACGCCCAAGGAGGTAGAAGCTTATTACAATAAAATTCCTAAAGACAGCCTTCATTTTTACGAATCTCAACTCGAGATAGGACAAATTGTTATGTATCCTAAACCAAGCCGCGATTTGGAAAACTACGCCATCGACCAGTTGAAAGAATACAAAAAAGAAGTCGAAGATGGCAGTAAGAAATTTGAAATACTGGCTTCTCTTTTTTCAGACGATCCGGGCACAAAAGATAAAGGTGGCCTAATGGAAATTAACAGAAATGAAACCCAAATTGATCCTGTCTTTCTTGCCAAAGCCTTTAGCCTGAAAGATGGGCAGATTTCAAATGTTTTCAAAACAAAATTTGGATACCATATAATACAAATGGTTAGCCGTAGAGGTGACGACGCAACCATCAGGCACATTTTACAAGTTCCACAGGTAAGCTCCATACAAGTAAACGAAGCAAAAGAAAAATTAGATTCAGTAAGAACACTTTTGGTAGATAATAAGATACAATTTGGAGAGGCTGTTGCCAAATTTAGCCAAGATGATAATAGTAAATTTACAGGCGGCCTTATTACCGCGCCTGACGGAAGCCAAAGCACGTTTTTATCTATCGACCAACTCGATAAAGATCTCGTCTTAATGCTAAAGAATCTAAAAGTTGGTGAATATTCTCAGCCAACAGAATTTATGGACCCAGCCACCGGAAAAAAGGCTGTAAGGATAGTAGACATAAAATCAAAAACCGAACCTCACAGGGAAAATCTTAAAGACGATTACGATAAAGTGTCACAACGCGCGCTTGAAGAAAAAAAGAACCAGGCATTGGAAGATTGGTTCGCCAAAAAAATGCCGGACTTTTATATTAACGTTGCCAAAGATTATTCTTCCTCTTGTCCTGAGTTGAATAAATGGACCGCAAACAGTGTTGCTGCTACAAAAAACTAACACCCCAAATGTATTAATCATTTTTCTTAAAGGAGATATTCTCAAAATGGATTTCAATTTAAAAAATTGAAATCCATTTTCATTTAATAGTCATGCTAAAAACCCATTTGTCAAATATTAGCGCTCTTCAGGTTAAATGGGGTTATAAAACACAAAACAAAGGATTTCAAAAATGAATTTGAAGTAATCTTTTGTAGTGTACCAAAAATACCCGGTGAAATACAGTGCGTGATTGAGTGCGTATAATGAGCAAAAACCATTTAACATCAATTAATTTCCAATTCTAAAATAAAAATATTGAGTATTTATTGGTTTACTGGGAGAAAAATCATTTCGATTTCAGACGGTATTTTTTAGCCACTTTTGGGTTATTAAAATATTCATCAAGTTCCCTTTTATTGGTATTATCATCTACCAGTGGTACATCGATTAATTGAAGTTGTACCTCTTGCAATTCATCTTTTAATTTAGCAATTTTTGTAACAATATCGGGGTCTTTATCTCCAATCAATAAATTATCCGTCAGTAAGTATTGCAGCCTTTTAATATCATTTCTTACTAAAGAAGCAGAATTCAATTCACCATTTTTATTAGGTGCAACGGCTTCCTTTACGGGCACAAGAGCAACTCCCACACTGGGTAAAATCTTTCCGGTTGTCTGTAGGTTTGGGTTAGTCATAGAAGAAAAAACGGTTCCTCCAAGAGCAGTACTGGCTGAGGTCAGATCGAAGGTGGTGCGGGTATTTTTAGTGCTTTTTATCTTTTTATCAAGATTCTGAAACGTACTTTTTAATTCAAGAATATAAGATTCTATGGTGCCGGTAATCTTGTTATATTCCAGCAGCCTGCGTGGATAATTTATACTTTGATTGACATTAACGCTTACCACTGCTGTATCACGATTATAAAATTTATCAACTCCTATAAATTTAAGAATAAGATCTTTTTGTTTACTTTCTTCATTATCTTTTATAAAGTCGTAAGGAACCACCCAGGTAAACTGATCTCCACATTTTGTAATCGGTGTTGAAGATCTGATGGGATAATTGCTGAAATAGGTAATCGATTCAATCGGAAAACTTCCCTGCTCGCATTGCAATTTAAAATTCAACGTGTCTCCTTCGTCCATTGTAAGATTATTGCCTACCGTCGGTTTTATTTTCGATGGTATGATATCCGTATTATAAAATAAAATTGAAAAAGTCGTGTCCATCTTATCCTTTGGATCGTTTAGGTTTTGAACACCAATATTCACTTTATATTGGTTATCGTATCTTAATTTCCCTGATAAAAAATAAGATTTTTCCGCTTTGAAATGTAGTAAGCCATTGTCTTTATTAATCCTTAATCCTACGGGAGAATTTTTCAAATACCAATAATAATCGGATGGGGTTTTATTAATTTCAAATTGATAATCGAGGGTAGAATCCACATGAAGTGTAAAATAGGGGCTAAAGTTTTTGATTCTAAGAACCGTATCGACTGGTTTTAAAAATATCGTGTCTTCCGCCGGTAAGTGAATCGTATCTTCTTTTTCTACACGCAAACTATCTGTTACCTGGCTTTTTGCCTGGAATGAATAAAATACCAGGATAAAAATTGGCAGTAAAACTTTAGAAAAGAGGTTTTTAAGCATGTGTGCAAAAGTATAAAACAATTTGCCGTCGAGTTCTTAATAAAATAAAAAAATATGTGATTTTTTTAATTGAATTAATGAGCATCAGTTACTTAGACAAAAAGATAGGTAGATCCTTTCAGTTGATTTAAATAAATAGTCTTATCTAAATTTATCCATTACCATTTCGGGAGAACCGGAAAAATTTTTCATAATGAAAGAAACGCTTCGGGCAATGTCGCTTTTGCTTGAAAGAATAAGTTCCGTTTTATTTTTAGAAATTTCCTTTTCTGTTTCATCTCGTTGTTTCGAATTTGAATGCGGTAAGTTTATCACAAGTTTTTTTAAATCGGCATCTGCGTATTTTGATGCCTGCACCAATATCAGAACCGTTATGGCTTCCAAATCATTTTCTGTTCCGCGTCTTAAAATTTCATTTTGATGAAGTTCGTTGACCAGACTATCAACGTCAATTTTTCTTCCTCTTAATTTATTGGCATTTTTTTCGATTAGGTTCTTTACATCAGGTTTTATATGCAACATAGCGTTTTCATAAAACGAATTTGCCTGCTCAGGCATGATTGAATTTACCTGGGCAAATAGAGGATTCGCGAAAAATAGAAAAAATAGAGGTAAAATACTTTTCATAAGCAAAAATTTTTGTGAAAAATTTACTTGAAATCGGTCAGCTTTATATGAAACGCTAAAAAGAAAAAAATATTGAAGAGTTTTGAAATTATCTTACATTATAATTTACTAAAAATAATACGAATTGTGATCTGTCAACTTGAATTCTTCTTTCCTTCTTTTTGCAGTGTGTAAAAATCCTCTAACCTTAAAAAGTCTAACAATTTAATTAATTCTTAATTTTTATAAAATGAATATACAATGAATCCCAACCCAAGATTAAAAGGACAAAGCGCTTTAGTAACTGGTGCCAACAGTGGAATTGGCGAAGCCGTTGCTATTGCCCTTGCAAATGATGGAGCCAACGTAGTAGTGAATTATGTTACTCATC
>JBDTHD010000199.1:0-1528 GCA_039937075.1 Ginsengibacter sp.
AGGTTTTGTCTTTTATCATGTGTTTTGATCTTTTTACAAATGTAAAAAGTAAATTTTTATGTACAGATGATTAACACTTTTAGCGGTAATTTGTGTAAAAATCAAACGATAAAAAAGTAAATTTGCATTTTTAAAATAATAATGTGGCACTGATAAAAAGTATTTCCGGAATAAGAGGAACCATTGGAGGTCGGACCGGTGAAAATCTTACCCCTTTGGATATTGTAAAATTTACTGCAGCGTTTGCGGCCTCACTTGATGAAAATCCGGATCATAAAAAAATTGTAATTGGACGCGATGGTCGCATCAGTGGAAACATGGTGAGTGACATTTGCGCCAATACATTGATGGCGTGCGGCTTTGACGTAATCGATCTCGGGCTTACCACTACGCCTACCGTAGAAATAGCAGTTAAAGGAGAGGGAGCTGCCGGAGGAATTATTTTGACAGCAAGCCATAATCCTGCTGAATGGAATGCACTAAAATTATTAAATAATAAAGGAGAGTTTTTAGATGCGGAAGCAGGTGAGAAAGTGCTTTCAATTGCTGCAAATGAAAATTTCAACTTCGTCTCTGTTCATAAAACAGGAACTTATGCCACAGATAATTCTTATTTACAAAAACACATTGATGCAGTTTTAAATTACGATTTGGTAGATGTTGATGCCATTAAAAAAGCCAAATTTAAAATTGTGCTTGACCCCATAAATAGTTCGGGAGCCATTTATATTCCAGCTTTGTTAAAAGCCCTGGGCGTTAAAGATATTATCGTAATTAATGAAGAAGTAAATGGAAAATTTGAACACAATCCAGAACCTCTTCCTAAAAATCTGATTGGGTTAAGCAATGAAGTTGTAAAGCAGAATGCCTCTTTAGGAATTGCTGTAGATCCTGATGTAGACAGGCTTTGCTTTGTTTGTGAAGATGGAAGTATGTTTGGCGAAGAATATACTTTGGTAGCTGTAGCAGATTATATTCTCAGCAATAGGAAGGGAAATACAGTGAGCAATATGTCTTCCACAAAATCATTGAAAGAAATTACGCATAAGCATGAGGGTGAGTATTTTCCGTCTCCGGTGGGCGAGGTAAACGTGGTACATAAAATGAAAGAAGTAAATGCAGTAATCGGCGGCGAGGGAAACGGAGGGATTATCGTTCCTGATTTTCATTATGGCCGCGATGCACTGATTGGCATTGGTTTATTTCTTTCGCACCTGGCTCATTCTAAAAAAAGCATCAAGCAATTTCGCGGTATGTTCCCGGATTATTTTATTTCCAAAAATAAAATAACCCTTGAAAATAATGTGGATGTGAAAGAGGTTTTTCAGAAAATAAAGGACAAATACAAAAACAATCCAATCAATACGGACGATGGATTAAAGATAGAATTTGGGAGTGATTGGGTTCATTTGAGAACCAGTAATACAGAGCCAATCCTGCGCATTTATTCTGAAAGTAATTTTGAAACCACTGCTGAAAATATCGCGCGGAAGATTATGAAAGATATTCACGAAGTAATGAGTTAATT
>JBDTHD010000200.1:0-1825 GCA_039937075.1 Ginsengibacter sp.
TCATCCAGGCGGGAATGGTTTGGGCAAGCGGATGGCGTTTATGCAGCGCCGTTAGTAACGCAGGCGCGCTGGGAGTTATTGGTTCGGGAAGCATGTACCCGGATATTTTGGAAGAAAATATTATCAAATGCAAAGCAGCAACCAACAAGCCTTTCGCGGTTAACCTTCCTATTTTATATTCTGATATTGAAAATCATTTAGAAATTATTTTACGTAATAAAATAGAAATTGTAATCACTTCCGCAGGAAACCCTGCACTTTATACTCCTGTTTTAAAGGAACATGGAATAAAAGTAATTCATGTAGTAAGCAGCAAACGTTTTGCTGAAAAAGCAGAAAAAGCAGGTTGCGATGCCGTAATAGCGGAGGGTTTTGAAGCCGGCGGTCACAACGGAAGGGAAGAAACCAGCAGCATGGTTTTGATTCCTTTGGTTTCATCAGCAGTTTCCATTCCAGTTATTGCTGCAGGTGGAATAGCTACAGGGAGACAAATGCTGGCGGCAATGATTTTGGGAGCGGAAGGCGTACAAATAGGAAGTAGGTTCGTGGCCAGTGAAGAATCTTCTTCGCACATCAATTTTAAAAATGCTGTTATCAATTCGGCCGAAGGCGATACCGTTTTAACGTTGAAAGAATTGGCGCCCGTAAGAATAATGAAGAATAATTTTTATGAAGAAATTGTAAAAGCGCATCAAAATAATGCAAACATTGAAAGCTTACAAAAGCTGTTGGGAAGAGGAAGAGCCAAAAAAGGAATGTTTGAAGGAGATTTGGAAGAAGGAGAATTAGAAATAGGGCAGGTGAGCGTCTTAATAAAAGATATAAAGCCAGCCGAAGAAATTATACAGGAAATCTGGCTGCAATTCACAGCGGCCATGGAGAATCCATTATAATAAAATTTACAATTATGCGTTCTTGTTATTAATACACAACATGAACCCCTAATGAATGTCCTTGCAAAAGGTATTTTTTTTAAAAAATTACTAATACTCCTGTTTGTAACAGCTTTTCTATCGCTGTTTACGTACCATAGCGGATTTGCGCAACTTCCTACCAACCAGGATGATATGCAAATAGATCCCAATGCATTGAAAAATGCTTCCCCTTCGGAATTGATGAATTATTTACAGGATTTTAATCAGCAGAAACAAAAAGCGGGTGAAGATGTTCACCAGGCAAGCATTGATCTTGTAAACCGTAATGTGATTACAAAAGACAGCACTCAAAAAGACAATATAAAAAATACATTAACCGGTGCCCAATCGGTTTATGGTAGTAATATTTTTCAAAACAGCCAGATATTGCAGCTTTCACAATTGTCTACTCCTCCGCCGGATTACCCCATTGGCGTGGGAGATCATATAGTCGTTTCTCTTTGGGGCGGCGCGGATTTTGAACAGGATTACATTGTTGCGCGCGATGGTTCTATTTTCCCCCAGGGATTAGGAAAAATAACGGTACAGGGTTTAAGTTTTGCAAATGCAAAATCGATTATTTATGCCCGTTTTAAAAAGGTAATTCCGCAATCCACCAATATTTCTGTTACGCTCGGACAGCCGCGTTCTATCGTAGTACAAGTTAGCGGAAACGTGGCGAACCCGGGGCCAATCGTAGTTTCAGCGTTTACGAATGCTTTAAATATTGTAGCCATGGCCGGCGGAGTAACAGAATACGGGAATATGCGGAAAATTCTTATTTCGCGTAGCGGAACTATTATTGATTCAATCGATGTGTATAAATACCTCAGCACAGGCGATTTTGGCAAACATCTTTACCTGGAAAATAATGATTTTGTGATTGTTCCTTTTTATGATAAAAAAGTGCT
>JBDTHD010000201.1:0-7622 GCA_039937075.1 Ginsengibacter sp.
TTAGTGATCTGGACACAAGAAAAAACGTTTCTATCCAGGCTGCTTATAATTTGGTAGGCGGCACTTATCAAATTGCAGGCGCTTTCGCAAATAAATACCAGGGTGAACAAAGTGCCGGAGGAAGAGCATATACAAATGATTACCCGATTTACCGGTATGCGGATCTACTTTTATTAGTAGCAGAAGCAAAAGTAATTTTAGGACAGGATCCAACTAATGAAATCAACTTAGTAAGAGCAAGAGCGTTTGGGGTTAACTATGATGCATCTGTAGAGGGATATCCAAATCAGGCAATAGATGCTGATCCGAAAGCAGCCATTTTACAGGAGCGCTTTTTTGAATTTATTTTTGAAGGTAAAAGGTGGTATGACCTCAGACGGTTTGGAGACAGTTATGTTTTTGCCAATACTACTATGCCAACTTATGAAACTTTCAGATTGCTTTGGCCGATTGATCTGAATACGTTAACCAACAATCCAGCGCTTGACCAGACCCCTGGGTATTAGTAATTGTTGATAAAAATAGTTATAGTACATAAAGCACTGGAGTTAAATTGTTTTATCAGCCTTCCGCACTTTATTTCATTTTTTTATCTTTGGTAAAAGACAGGTATTTTCATTAGGACAACGTGCTGAATCGGGGAATTGCATGAATCAACCAAGAGTTGAACTTTATAACCCAAACCAACGGATATTAAATTCATAAGGTAAACAGAATTGATGAGGTAAGTAGATAATCTAATTTTTTTTATGAAAGTGGATCAACTTATAAAAAATATAAAAACAATAAAAGAATTTTTACTGATCATAATGATATGCGTGTTAGCGAATGGTGGTGTTAACGGGCAAATACAGCAACGAAATCCTTCTATCATTCCGTTACCTCAATCTGTAAAATGGGAAAATACTTCTTTTGATTTATCCACCTACTCATCTGTTTCAGTTAATGATACTTCTCTGATGAATTTGGCAGGAGTTCTTCAAAATATGATTACAGAATCAGTAAAAAAAGCAGGTATTAATTCTGAATCAAAAAATAAATCACATCCGATTGAATTGAAACTCACAAAAATAGAATCATCTCTCTATCCTGATGAAGATTACCAATTGACGGTTTCAAAAAATAGAATTACACTGGCTGCTAATACGGCTCATGGCATTTTCAATAGCCTGCAAACTTTCCGTCAACTAATGCGAAATGGGAAGGTAGCGGCCTGTGAAATTCACGATTGGCCGGCGTTTTCGTGGCGTGGTTACATGGTAGATGTAGGAAGAAATTTTCAATCTGTAAAATTATTAAAGCAGGAGATTGATATAATGTCGCGATACAAACTCAACGTTTTTCATTTTCATCCAACCGAAGATATCGCCTGGAGAATAGCCATAAAAAGATATCCCCAGCTTACAGTGCCCGAAAATATGATTCGCAATAAAGGCGAATATTACAGTGAAAAAGAAATTAAAGATTTGATACAATTTTGCCATGATCGCTTTATCACTTTTGTTCCGGAAATAGATATGCCTGGCCACAGCGCTGCCTTTAGACGAACTTTCGGAGTTGATATGCAAAGTGAAAAAGGTTTTGCTATCCTTAAAAATATCATTACCGAATTCGACAGCACTTATCATGTTCCTTATTTCCACATCGGTGCGGATGAAGTAAAAATCACCAATAAGAATTTTATTCCCGAAGTCACTGATTTAATCCATCACCAGGGCAAACAAACGATTGGCTGGTATCCCGGAGGAAATTATGATGATGCCACTATTCGCCAGCTTTGGGAAAGTAAGGGAATGGACAATTCCAATGCACGATATATTGATTCGCGCACTTTATATCTCAATCACATGGATCCGATGGAAAGTGTTGTCAGTATTTTTGAAAGGCAATTGTGTGATACTACGCACGGTTCAGCGCACAAATTGGGCGGCGAAATTTGTTTGTGGAATGATCGCCGCGTATCCAATGAAAATGATTTGCTAAGCATGAATCCTGTTTATCCATCGATGTTGGCTTTTGCTGAAAGATCCTGGCGTGGCGGTGGTTTCCCCGGTGTGGTTGTAAATATTGGAAAGCAGAATTCAGACAGGACCATCGCGCTCAAAGAATTTGAAAGCAGGCTGATTAATCAAAAGCATGAGTATTTTACAAACCTTCCTTTTCCTTACGTTCGCCAAAGTGATCTTCACTGGAAATTTTTCGGACCTTTTGAAAACAATGGAAATCTTTCATCCAACTTCTGGCCTGAAGAAAAAAACGTTTCGATTTTAGATTCTTCTGCTGTTGCAACTGTAACCGGTGGTACAATTTACATGCGTCATTGGTGGTATCCGCAACTGACGTCGTGGTTAAAAGATCCAAAAGAAAATACTACCTGGTATGCCTATACGAAAATTTGGGAATCAAAAGATACAACCGGATTTATGTGGATAGGGTTTGATGATTTTTCACGTTCTACCGCAACTGATGATCCTAAAGCAGGAACTTGGGATAACAGGCAAAGTGAAATTTGGCTGAATGGAAATATAATTGCTCCGCCGGAATGGAAAAATGCCGGAGCAAAGGGTAATTCAGAAGTGCCGCTGATAGATGAGGGATATTCATACCGTCCGCCAACCAAAGTAAATTTTAAGAAAGGATGGAATATTGTATTAGTCAAATTACCGGTTAAAAGTTTCCAGGGAAAAGACTGGCAAAACCCCGTAAAGTGGATGTTTACAGCGGTTCCGGTTCATAAAGGGAAAGGGATTAATTGGGACGCTGATAAAGTAAATAATTAAGAGAATTGGAATTGAGAAGCATGAAAAAGAATTTAAATACCAAAGGAAGTATAAGCGCGTCCCTCTCCATTTGGAGAGGGGTTGGGGTGAGGCTTCACAGTAAACAAACAAATAAACGGAATTTTCAATTTAGAAATCAAAACTGAAATAATATTAAAATGAAAATAGAACATTTAGAAGGTTTAATTGCGGCTCCCTTTACTCCTATGAATAAAAAAGGAAAATTAAATCTTGATTTAATTCCAGGCTATTACCGGTATTTAAAACAAAATAAAAATACCGGCGCATTTATTTGTGGTTCAACCGGAGAAGGAGTTTCAATGACTACGGATGAGAAAAAGTTAGTCATAAAAGCCTGGGCAGATGCTACGAATGGTGACAAAGATTTTAAGGTGATGTCATTGGTTGGCGGAACAAGTATTGAGGACTGTAAAGAAGTTGCCAGGTTCGCACAGCAGTCAGGCTTATACGCAGTTTCATTCACCGCTCCATTTTATTTTAAACCTGCTGACGCGGAAATGCTGGCCGCGTGTTGTAAAGAGATTGCTGATGAAGTTCCGGAAATGCCATTTTACTATTATCACATTCCGGTTTTGACAGGGGTTGGTTTTCCCATGATTGAACTTTTGAAAAACGTAAATAGAACAATTCCCAATTTTTCGGGAATCAAATATACCCACGAAGATTTTATGGATTTTCTTTCCTGCCTGCATTTTCAAAATGGAAAGTATGATATGCTTTGGGGCCGCGATGAAAATATGCTTTCAGCATTAGCTGTTGGTGCTAAAGGCGCTGTAGGCAGCACTTTCAACTATGCCGCGCCGCTGTATTATGATTTGATTGATGCATTCAATAACAATGATCTAAAAAAAGCGCAGGCATTACAGCAGCAATCTATTGATATGATCACTTTGTTGGGAAAATATGGAGGTATTGCTACCGGTAAGGCTTACATGAAATTAGTAGGATTGGATTGTGGCCCATTTCGACTGCCTGTTAAAAATATGGATAGCGAACAATTTGAATTGTTTAAAAGAGATACAGAGCGATTAAATTTCAGTAGCTTTTGCTCATCCAAACCTTCTCCGGTTAAAACCTAAATAATGCTAAGATTTTTTGTTCCTTTTATATTAATACTTATGTCGCTTACGCCTGATTCAACGGCTCAAAAATCCAATCTTACTATATCCTGGAAAAAAATTGCTGTTATTCCTTTTTCACATGCCAATGAAAATTCTTTAGGATTTGCGGGCGCTATAAACGGCGTGAATAATAATGTTCTCATCGTAGCAGGCGGATCTAATTTTCCGAATGGAAAACCATGGGAAGGTGGAAAAAAAAGTTACTCCAATAAAATTTTTATTCTTGAAAAAAATGGAGAAGATTTTACCTGGAATAAAAAAACAAAAAGTATTTTACCCGAACCAATCGCGTATTGTGGGAACACATCAACTCCCTCAGGAATTGTTTATGTAGGTGGTGAAAATAAAAAGGGTTTATCTAATAAGTGTTTCTTATTAAAATGGAATGCAGAAAAGAATGTTATTGACATAAAACCTTTGCCTGATTTGCCTTTCGCGCTGACAAATATCGCTGTTACTAATATCGCCAATGTGGTTTACGCAGCCGGTGGTGATGAAGCAACCTGTTCTTCAAACCGGTTTTTTTCTTTAGATGTAAATGATGAAAATTCTGTCTGGAAAATGCTTCCAAGCCTTCCAATCGCTTTGGCAAATGCAACGGCGATTGCACAAAGTGGAAAAACGGGCGAGGAAATTTTTATCATTGGAGGGAGAACAAAGAATGCATCAGGAATAAGTGGTTTGCATAATACCGTATTTGCTTTTAGTCCCGAAAAACAAACGTGGAAAAAATGTGCTGATATTTCAGATGGAAAAAACACAACTAATTTATCCGCCGCTTCCGGCGTGGCTTTGAGAGAAAATGAAATTCTGATTACCGGTGGCGATAATGGAAAAACATTTCACCGGATTGAAACGCTTATCGCAAAAATCGCCGAAGCAAAATCGCCCGAGGAAAAAGCAAAACTTACAGAAGAAAAAAATAATCTGGTAATTCATCATAAGGGTTTTGATAAGAACTTATTACTGTACAACGCTATCAGTAATGCATGGACGAAAATAGGTGAATTGCCTTTTCTTACACATGTTACGACTACAGATGTAAAGTGGGGGAATGAAATTATTATTTCAAACGGAGAAATAAAGCCTGGCGTAAGAACGCCTGATGTGATGATGGGAAAGTGCCAGAATTAGGAATAAGGATTTAAGATTAAGGATTAAGGAATAGAAGTAATTCAATGAAAGAAAACAAAAATTATAAATGGATTGTAGTCGCGCTTCTTTGGGTAGTTGCGTTGCTCAATTATATGGACAGGCAAATGCTCGCCACCATGCGACCTTCTATGGAAATTGATATTCATGAATTGCAATCTGCTACCAACTTCGGTTACCTGATGGGTATCTTTTTGTGGGTGTATGGTTTTATGAGCCCCGTCTCGGGAATTATCGCCGATAAATTCAACCGAAAATGGCTCATTGTAGGAAGTTTATTTGTATGGTCAGGTGTGACTTATGGAATGGGTTTGGCAAACACTTTTCACCAGGTTTATTGGTTGAGAGCCGTTATGGGAATCAGTGAGGCTTTATACATTCCGGCGGGTTTGTCATTGATCGCAGATTATCACGATGACAAAACAAGATCGCTTGCGATAGGTATACACATGACGGGGCTGTATTTCGGGCAGGCGCTTGGGGGCTTTGGAGCTACCATAGCTGCGGCTTACACCTGGCATTATACGTTTCATACTTTTGGTTTAATCGGTATTGCTTATTCATTGGTATTGATTGTCTTTTTAAGAGAGAAAAAGGATCACAACAAAATCGAGTTGACTGATAAAATGCCGGTTCCTGAAAGCTCATCCGTTCTAAAAGGACTGGCATTATTATTCTCTAATATTTCCTTTTGGATCATTCTATTTTATTTTGCAATTCCAAGTTTGCCCGGATGGGCCACCAAAAACTGGCTGCCCACATTATTCTCTCAAAATCTTCATATACCGATGAAAGAAGCAGGCCCATTGTCAACAATCACGATTGCGGCCTCCTCATTTATCGGAGTAATCTTTGGCGGAATTTTATCAGACAGATGGGTTCAAAAAAATATTCGCGGAAGAATTTATACCAGCGCTATCGGGCTGGCATTAACGATTCCTTCTTTATTATTATTGGGTTTTGGACATTCTCTTTTTAATGTAATTGGTGCCGCGCTTTGTTTTGGGATAGGTTTTGGAATGTTTGATGCCAATAATATGCCGATACTCTGCCAGTTTGTTCCACAAAAATTAAGAGCCACTGCCTATGGAATTATGAATATGGTGGGTGTATTTGCCGGAGCATTTATTACAGATCTTATGGGAAGATCATCTGATGCAGGACACTTAGGTAGGAGCTTTGCAATGCTTGCAGGAATTGTTTTGATAGCATTGATTATCCAGGTAAGTTTTCTGAGGCCAAAAGTGAATAATTATGTAGAATAAAATGGCGGTCGGCACCGCGGTTGATGCAAGCGGTCGGCACCAAAGGTCAGACCGCGGTTAGCGCTATAAGTGATGAAACATAACTCCAGAGCGCATTTTAAAGATTTTTTAAAAATAGAAATCTGTCTTTTTTCTTCGTTTACTGTGTTCGTAGGAATAAAAGATTATTAAATGAAAAATAATATTTTCTTACTGTTAATTATATTTTTATCAGGGAATATTTTTGCTCAAAATCAAAAAATAAAAGTTGCCTGTATTGGCAATTCTGTTACTTATGGATATGGTTTAAAAAATCCAGCAACAGAGTCATATCCTGTTCATCTTCAAAAAATGTTAGGGGAGAAGTATGACGTAAAAAATTACGGCCACAGTGGTGCAACTCTTTTGCGCAAAGGTCACAATCCTTATTTTAAAACAAAAGAATTTACAGAAGCAATGAAATTAATTCCTGATATTGCCATTATTCATTTGGGATTGAATGATACCGATCCAAGAGATTGGAATAATTACAGCAACGATTTCAGGGGCGATTATTCATGGCTGATTGATACTTTACGAAAGGCAAATCCAGATATAAAAGTATTTATCTGTTTGATGACGCCAATATTTAATGACCATCCAAGATTTCGTTCGGGCACTCGTGATTGGTATTGGAAAATTCAAAACCTGATACCCGAAATCGCCAAAGTAAATCATACCGGTTTGATTGACTTGCATACACCATTTTATTTTCATCCCAATTTATTTCCTGATGCATTACATCCCAACAAAGAAGGTGCGATCATTATGGCTAAGACTGTGTATAGCTCTATCACTGGCGATTACGGAGGATTGAAAATGCCAAATGTCTTTGCCGATAATATGGTTTTGCAACGCAATAAACCTATTCCTGTTTTTGGAACAGCCAACGCCAATGATGAAATAACTGTTCAATTCAGTAAACAAACCTTGCCTATCGGCAGGCAGGCAAAAAAGGTCAAATCTGATTCTGATGGAAAATGGAAAGTGGTTTTTAAAGCCTTTCCTGCCGGCGGCCCTTACACATTAATCGTGAAATCAAAAGATAAAAAGATTGAGTTCGACAATATTTTAATGGGCGATGTTTGGGTATGTTCAGGTCAGTCAAATATGTTATTCAGATTGAATCAATCCTTTAAAGGAAAGAAAGCAATTGAAAATTCAGCCAATAAAAATATCCGTTTGTTTCAATTGAAAGCTATTCAGGAAACTGATAATGTTGCATGGGATTCTGCAACTTTACAAAAAGTAAATGAACTAAAATA
>JBDTHD010000202.1:0-2364 GCA_039937075.1 Ginsengibacter sp.
TCTGAATGAATTTCAAAATATCCTAAAATGTCTTCCGCAATAACAGCATCTTCTTTTATTTTTTCGGAGTCAAAGTGAAGTGAATGTAAGACGTCGGCTAATGAATTATTAATTTCATCTTTTAAAAGCAGTAATTTATTTTCGAAATTTCCGGCAACGACTTTGCTGCCTAAATAATTATAATTAAACCTTGTTCCTTCTTCTTCCGCGAAAGCAATTAGTTCAATATTAAAAGGAAGTTGTGTTTGCTGTTGTTTAATATTTTCGATGATATCAAGGCCGATAAGAATCCCCAATATGCCCGCATTTTTATCATCATAAATTCCTGTGTCAAAATGAGAACCTATTAAAAATGTTTTGGCTGCCTGATTGTTGGATTTTAATTTGCCTCTTATATTTCCAATATTATCTACCGATGTTTCAAGCCCTGCCAGGTTCATCCAGTCGGCTATTTTTTCACTTCGTTCTATAAAACCCTGGGAGCCGAATAATGAACTTAGATGATTCTCAGCAGTAAGTTCATTTATTCTATCTTGAATAATTAAAGCCCTTTCCGGAAATTTTTTCATATAATTTAAAAGCGATGATTAATGAAATAAAACGAACTTCTTTTAATTTCTTTGCGAAGTAAACGAATTTTTGTTATACAGGCTGAAGGAACTCCTTTTGGAAAAGATAAAAAAGAGAAATTTAAAAATTGACCATAACATATTTTTATTGAAAGTTTTGACGCCAAGGAAGGAAAGATTTTCTCTCGAAATTTGACAGTAAACGAATAAATACTTGAGTTTTTTCTTCTTACTTTTAAAGATAATCCGGAAAAACTTTTTGAACGAAGACGTTTGTAATTAAAATCCCCGGATTATTTTCTTAAAGAAATCATATTGATTTTAAAAAATAATTTCTGATTGCAACGAAAAGATACTTTTGTGGTCATCAAAGTAATGCTGGTGAAAATTATTTTTTCTTTTCTTCTTTTCTTCTTTTCAGGATTTTTGGCAGAGGGCCAAACTTGTACGACTATTGGCCAAAATCCCTCTACGGCTTTTCCGGTTTGTGGTACCAGTGTATTTTCGCAAACAACCGTACCTTATTGTGGAGGAAAATCTGTGCCCGGACCGTGCCGCGTTACTGATGACGTGACAGACACCAATCCATTTTGGTATAAATTCACCTGCTTCACCGCCGGAACTTTAGGTTTTTTAATCACGCCTGTTGATTTAAACGACGATTATGATTGGCAATTGTTCGATGTAACCGGCCACAATCCTGCTGATGTTTATACTGATCAATCTTTATTTGTTTCCTGCAACTGGTCTGGAAATAAAGGCCTGACAGGAGCTTCTGCTGCGGGAACTGATCTGAACAATTGCGCAGGAACCTCGTATCCCACTTTTAGTTCGATGCCTACGTTGAAATTAAATCACAATTATCTTCTCCTGGTAAGTCATTTTACAAAATACCAGCCCGGACAAGAAGGTTATAAGCTGAGTTTCGGTGGAGGAAGCGCCAGTATTACTGATACGATTCCGCCCGCGTTACAAAGTCTTAGCGCCTCTTGCGATGTAACAGAAATTTATGTCAAGACCAATAAAAAAATGAAATGCAGCAGCCTCGCTTTAGATGGCAGCGATTTTAATCTTTCACCTGCAGTTGCAAATATTATTTCTGCAAATTCCTTTTGCGATGCTTTTGATATGGATTCTTTGGTTTTAAAGTTGAGCGCGCCTTTGCCGCCGGGAGATTATAATGTCATCATAAAAAACGGATCTGATGGAAACACGCTTTTGGATAACTGCGGCAATAATATTCCTGTTGGAAATTCACTTTCGCTTAAAATTATACCGCTGGCCCCAACACCGATGGATAGCCTCATACAGGTAAAATGCGCGCCGCAATCTTTGCAGCTAATTTTCAGGAAAAATATTTTATGCAATTCAGTTGCGGCTGATGGAAGTGATTTTATAGTAGCCGGACCAAGGCCTGTAAATGTAGTAAGCGCAGTTACGAATTGTAATAATTTGGGAACTAAATTAATTACGGTAAATCTTTCTGCGCCTATAGTCAATTCAGGAGATTATCGAATAATTTTAAAAACAGGCAGTGACGGAAATACACTCATTGACGAATGTGCACAGCAAACTCCGGCAGGTTCCTCCATAAATTTTTCAGTAAAAGACACAGTGTCTGCAGATTTTAATTATACCATAGATAAAGGTTGCCGGTATGATACCGTACAATTTCAATATCCGGCCAAAAATGGTGTGAATCAATGGTTGTGGCAAATGGATTATAACGGAAAGAGCACTTTGCAAAACCCTGTAACTTATTTTAATTCATTTGGGTCGAAAAATATAATTCTGA
>JBDTHD010000203.1:0-5888 GCA_039937075.1 Ginsengibacter sp.
AGAAAAAAACGGGGGTAAGGAAAATTACGGAGCTGAGCGGGCTTGCTGTAAAATCACCGACGCTTGCTATTTTCCTTGTCATCATTGCATTTGCAAATATTGCGCTACCGCTTTCCAATTCATTTATAAGTGAATTTTTGATGCTGAATGGTTTGTTTGATTTCAATGCCTGGTTTGGTGTATTTGGCAACCTGGGAATTGTTGTTTCAGCTTTTTATATGTTATCAATGGTTCAGAAAACTTTTTTCGGGAAGGCAAATGCAGTAGCGGAACAGGCTAAGAAAATGAGTTTGGGACAAGGTGTGGTTCTTTTTGTTTTGGTAATTGCCATTTTGTTTTTAGGAATTTATCCAGAGCCTGTCATTCATTTGACACAGTCAACTGTTACAAATGTTTTATCGAGAATTCCTTTGAAGTAAAATGATATAGAACATTGATATTAAAATTGAGAAGATTTAGTTTTTTAGATAACCATAAAATAAAAGCCCGTTTGGGGTTTGGATTATAATTATGAATGCAATTATTTTAAGCGCACTTTGGGGAGTAGTAATGATGTTTGGAGGCGTGCTTTTTAAGAAAAGTACAACGCCAAAATATTGGGCCATCGCGGGCATCATAATTATACTGGCAGCCAATCTTCTCGAATTTTTTGGGCATCCTTTTTTTAATATTGATACCAAAGGAATGTTGCATTTCGATGCCTTTGGTTTGATCTTTAATTCCATTGCATTTATTTCTACGTTGCTTTTATTTTTATTGAATGGAAAGGATTTTGAAAAAATCGGTATGCATGTTTCCGAATATTTTTGTTTAATATTTTTTGTGCTCTGCGGATTATCAATTTTATCATCATTCAATAGTTTGCTCCTGCTTTTTTTAGGAATTGAAATTTTATCAATTCCATTATATATTCTAACTGGCAGCGATAAACGAAATTTGAAAGGCAATGAAGCATCATTAAAATATTTTTTAATGGGTGCTTTTTCCACTGGTCTTTTACTAATGGGAATTGCGCTGATTTATGGAGGAAACAGCCTTGGTTCTTTTTATATTAATGCAATTAATTTAGGAACCGGTAATCTTCCGGTATTAATTGCATTAGGATTGGTTTTAATTTTAGTTGCCATGTCGTTTAAGGTGTCTGCCGCCCCCTTTCATTTTTGGGCGCCTGATGTTTACGATGGAGCGCCTTCGGTGGTTACGTCATTTATGATGACCATCGCGAAGGTGGCAGCATTTGTAGCTTTCTTTAAATTATTTGCCACTTCATTTGGCAAAATGCATTATCAATGGCAAACGCTGATAGTAGTTATAACTGCGGCGACTTTATTGATTGGAAATGTGACGGCTGTTTTCCAGGTGAGTGTCAAAAGAATGCTTGCTTATTCAAGTATTTCCCATGCCGGTTTTATGATGTTAACTCTTTTTGCTTTAAATAATACGGCTGAAGAAGGATTGCTCCTTTATGCCGCAGCGTACTGCATTGCTACTATTGGAATTTTTGCAGTTATTATTAAAATGTCGGACTATTCTATTGAAGGCTTTAACGGACTGGGGAAAAAGCAACCGTTACTAGCTCTAACGTCAGTGATTTTTCTTTTATCATTGACCGGAATTCCTCTGACAGCAGGATTTACAGCTAAATTTTATGTGTTGATGGCTGCGGTAAAAGATGGACATCAGCTGTGGCTGGTAGTATTTGCAGTCATTTGCGCAGCAATAAGCGCTATTTATTATTTCAGGGTAATACAAGCCATTTATTTTAAAGACCCTGTGGCGGGCGTGAACGATAATATCGAAGTTACTTCTTCATTCAAATGGATGTTGGGCATAACCGCAGGCCTTATTATTTTGCTGGGTATTCTTCCCGGATTGGTGATTGACTGGCTATATCACTAAAAGCGATTAGAACAGTAAACAAACAAATAGCTTATATTTTTATTTTACAATCCTGAATAATAATCATAACCTCTTTCGTACCAATAATCGGGTGGGGGCGTATTGCTGAAATAAATGGTTCCAATTCTTTTTAAATTTTTAATCCCGTATTTAACAGGGATGATTAAACGCAAAGGATAGCCATGGTTTACCGATAATGGCTTTCCATTTAATTCGTAACATAACAAAGTTTGTGGATGCATCATACTTGCCATATCAATTCCCACATAATATTTTTTATCGGGCGTCATTAAACCTGCGTATTTCATCTGCGTTTGAGCATTAAGGCCATATCTTTTTGCAAAGTCACTAAATTTTACACCAGCCCAGTGGCTAATCTGGCTCCATCCTTCTATACATTTAAAATCAAACACAATATCAGTTTTCGGAAGGGCCTTGATATCATCTAAACTTATGAATAAAGTGTCGCCGGGACTTCTGACTAATTTTAATTTCCAGTTACTGTCTAAGTCACTTTTCAAACCGATTAAGCTGTTGACTCTTACATTTTTTGCAGCGGCCGAAACAGGGTATGTTTTTACAAGGTGGTTATCACTCAAAGTTTTTGAGAAAACTTTTTGATCAATGCTCAATACTTTTCTTATTGGTTTGGGAACTCCTGCAATTTCAGGCTGACGATGAATCCATTTCCAGATAAAAATCGCGGCAGCGATGCCAACAAGAAAAATTACAAAAGCAACAATACTTCTGTTTCTTAATTTTTTTGGAGAGATTTCTATTTCTTCCTGGTCATTCATTGGAACTTGTTTTTATGTTTTGTGTGTCTGGGTCCACATTATCTTTTTCGCTGATGGTTTTTTCGACTATATTTTTTTGCTTTTCAGGTTCAATATTTTCGTGAATTTCTTGTTTCTCTTCAACTTGCAATTCCTGAACCGGAACCACTGCCGGAATTAATATTTTCTTATTATAAGGTACTACAAACAAGCCGGTAACCATACTTTGGAAATTATTCCAGCCTGCAAGAATCACCTGCAAGATATGTACTAAAAAAAATAAGGTAAAAAGTATGGTAAGCGTGAAATGCTCTACCCGCGCCCATTCATAGCCGCCCAATAGAGAAGTTAACCAGCCTAGCTGCACCGGTTTATAAATAGAAAGGCCGCTTAATACAGAACCCAATCCCATAAAAATTACAATCGTGTAAGTAATTCGTTGCGCAGCATTGTATTTTTTTTGAGCAGGAACTTTTTTGGTCAAATGCAGGTCGTGCAGTACCACTATCAGTGATTCTTTAAAAGATTTTTTATCAGGAAAAATGTACCTCCATTGCCCGGAAAAAATGAGATACAAAACATAGATAAAACCATTGATGGCAAAAATCCACATGAAAACAAAATGAAGGCTCATTCCTTCGGCAAGACGAAAAGGGATATGCAAAGCATCGTAAAATGACTGAGGGAAAAATTTAAGAATGGTTTTATTTCCAAAGCCGATTTTATAAATATCATTTGCCCAGTAAATCAACATTCCACTCCAGATCATCACTCCGAGAATTGGAAAATTGATCCAGTGAAACCATCTGATAGCTAACGGATGTTTTTTTACGGCTCTTTTCATTTATGAATAGAAATATATTTAAATAGTACGACGATTATTTTTTTAAAGTTCGATAGAAAGTGTTAAAAGAGTTTGCATTACCAATTTATTTGAAATTACCTTTTTTTAATTCTTCTATCGCATGATTTGCGGCGCGGGCTGTCAAAGCCATAAACGTGACAGAAGGATTTTGAGTGCCCGTAGAAGTCATGCACGCGCCGTCAGTTACAAATACATTGGAGCATTCATGCATTTGATTCCATTGATTTAAAAGCGATGTTTTAGGATCCTTTCCCATCCTTACTCCACCCACTTCATGAATATCCAGGCCCGGCGCTTGTTTGCTATCATTGGAGGTAATGTTTTTACATCCTGCTTTGTCCAGCATTTCCGCACCCTGGTTTAAAAAATCTTTCAGGGATTTCTCATCGTTATCGTCGTAACCTACGTCAATTGATAACAATGGAATTCCCCATTCATCTTTTTTGTCTTTACTAAGAAATACACGATTGGTTTCTTTTGGAATCGTTTCCCCCTGCATCATCATAGAAACGCCCCAATTGCCTGGTTCAGTCTCTGACTGTTTAAATGTTTCGCCCATTTGTTCACCCGGAACCGAATGATTCCAACCTCCGCGGTAGGCACTGAAGAAGACCATATAACCCCGAAGAAAATCTGTTTCCTGTTTATACACATTTCTAAAATTAGGCATCATAACAGCGCAAGGCCGGCGGCCATAATAATAAGAATCCAAAAACCCATCCATACTTGCATTAAGTGTTCCCCTGTAATTTTGGAAGGCGACATATTTACCCAATAGCCCGTTGTCATTTCCAAGGCCATTTGGAAATCTTGAAGAAGTAGAATTGAGCAAAATGAGATTTGAATTTAATGCAGCAGCGTTTACAAAAATGATTTTTGCAAAATATTCTGTCACGTTTTTTGTGTGCGCATCAATTACCCTAACTCCGGTAGCTTTATTTTGTTTATCATCAAAAATAATAGAATGAACTACCGAATCGGGGCGCAGCGTTAAGTTTCCGGTTTTAGCTGCCCAGGGTATTGTAGAAGAATTAGAACTAAAATATCCTCCAAACGGGCAACCGCGCTGGCATAGATTTCTTGCATGACATCTTCCCCGGCCTTGTTCTAAGTGTATTTCTTTCGGTTGGGTTAAATGGGCACAACGGCCGATAATCACATTCCGGTCTTTATAATTATCCATGATTCTTTTCTGCACCACTTTTTCAACCGCATTCATTTCCCACGGGGGCAAAAATTCTCCATCGGGTAAAGTTTCCAATCCATCTTTATTACCACTAATGCCAACAAATTTTTCAACATGGCTATACCACGGTGCTAAATCGGAATACCTGATTGGCCAGTCAACCGCAAAGCCATCTCTTGCCGGCCCTTCAAAATCGTACTTGCTCCACCGCTGCGTTTGTCTTGCCCAAATTAAAGATTTGCCACCAACCTGGTATCCGCGAATCCAATCGAAAGGTTTTTCCTGTATGTAAGGATGCTCTTTATCTTTTACAAAAAATTGCATCGCGTCTTCCCTGAATGCATAGCATTTTGAAACAACCGGATTTTCTTCCTTCATTTTTACCGTGAGTTCGTTGCGATGAGGAAAGTCCCACGGATCTTTTGCCATGGTAGGATAATCTATGAGGTGTTTCACATCTCTGCCTCTTTCCAAAACCAACGTTTTTATTCCATGGTCGCATAATTCTTTAGCCGCCCAGCCTCCACTTATACCTGAGCCAATGACGATTGCATCGAATGTATTTTCCTTCGTCCCTTTTGAATTTATATTTCCCATTATTGGTTTAATTACATGAAATAATAATTTTTATGTAGCCCACACCCGATCGCCTTTTTTATAAGGAACATCGCCCTGGTACGAGCCGGGAGTTTGTATGTAGCGAGCCGCTTTGGTGGCGCCTGGCTCAGAAGTGAAAAATCCAAATAACACCAACTCCTTAAGCATCGGGTAAAAACGTGGAGCATCACCGCTTGTCGTATTTTTAATTTCCTGTTGCTTTCCGGTTTGCACGGCATCACCTGCTGCTGTATTAACCTTGGCTGTATTTTTAATATTGTTCGGTTCATTTTCTAAAGAACGAAGTATATCCTGCCTTTGTGAAATAGTCAACTTCGGAAATTCATTTCCATGTTTACTTTTACTTAATTTTTTTATCTTATTAATTCCTTCCCAAAAAATATTTTGTTCTGCGGGAGTATAACAATCCGTTACATAAATTTTCATGAATGCGCCTATTTTTGCAGCTTTCGCACCTGGTGATGATGACGTGGCAGGTATTATCGTTTCTCCAACTTCATCAAGAAGGTTGATGTTTTCTTCTGAAAAATATTCCTCTTTGATG
>JBDTHD010000204.1:0-7208 GCA_039937075.1 Ginsengibacter sp.
TTAATGTACTTTTTTGAAAGGTTAGATTGTATCGATGCCAAATAGCTGATGTCAAGTTTATCTGAAAAATAAATTTCAATGTAACTATCGTCAGTTGGTGTATTGCGAAAGGATAAATTGCAAAAAACCTCCCGGTGTTTTTTCTAAATTAAAATACTGGTTATTTCTTTGTTTACTGACTTTTGCATTTTAATATAACTATAATGCATAAACGCATTTTTATTCAGACGAAAAATATTTTTTAAATTCAGGCCTACATAGTTTTCGCGCTTTAAAAATTTAAAGCGCGAAAACTTATAAGTCTTGCCATTTGGGTGACAAAGTATTTTATTTCCTGAAGCAATCAATTACGATTACTAACGAACCTTAAAACGCAACCTGTTTACCATCTTTCCTATTTTTTCTCCTTGTATTAATCCTGCTTCGAGAGAGGGCATAAAATGGATTCCCGCAAGGAATCTTGAATTGGCCGCTTCGTTTGCATAGGCTTCAAACGAATTAAAAGAACGGGGTCCCCAGGTGGCATCATAAGAATGATCAGTAAATGAATAATTATAACCAAATATTTCGTCCAGCACCAATGCACTGGCAGCGGACGCAACAGCATGCGCGGGTGTGTATTCGGGATGTGAAGGCGTTGGAATTACACTGTTCCATGTAGTGTGACCCATTACATTTCGGATGTAAGATATAGGTCTGATTGTATTATAAGTATATTTTGTTTTGAACACTGAGATAGAGGCATCATTTATAGCAATGCCATGTTTTGCATACGCAATTGCTGCGGCACCCAAATCCAGTTTATTAAGCACAATCAATTGTGTAAGAATATTGGTTGCATGAGAGGGAGCATTAAAATTGCCAGGAATGTCTCCCCAAAAATGAGCAGTCAGCGAATCTTCATGTGTAAGATTTAGGGACTGTTGATACAATTCATCAACCATTTGATAAAATGCGGATTTGGGCTCTTCTGAATAAACGGTCGGCGGCCCAGGCTGCGTTGCAGTTGCTATACCAGCAATGAACGACCGATTATCGCCCCAATGAGGAAGTATAGGTGGAGAAAATTTCGTTGGAGTTGGAATCCACATTCCCGGACCAACAGGCGGCACATAACTGGGATCTGTATTATGAAGATAGGCCTGGTCGCCGCCATCACTTTTTGACCATTCAAAAATGGCGGATGCTACTTGCTGCCCAAACTCAACCGAATTTTGTAATTCCTGCGGAGTGGCTTCTGATTGAAATTGTTGAGTGAAAGCTGCCTCAAGAGAATCAATCGTAATAAAGTTCGCAGGAGTTGTATTAGCAAAAAGATCTTTGGTAATTAAAGCCATTGCGGCATTGGCAGAGGCGGGCCAATAATAGCGCCCTCTTTTAATCTGTGGCAAAGACGAAGCAGAAAAACCACTTAATTGAGGAACTATAGGTTGACAATCCGGTATGCCAGGTTCAACCGATTCATATAAAGCTAATCCAGAATAGCCAAAAGTGCGATCTCCTACAAATGGATTAAAGCCTGCCGTGGTCTTATTAAGACTCATTTGAAGTTTCATCCAGGCTACAGCCACATCCGGCGGATAGACTTCTGTATGTGGCCCTTGAAAATCAACTTTTCTACAACTAATGGTTATTAACGTAGATGCTATAAAAAGCAGTACGATTGTTTTAATTTGCTTTTTCATATTTTTTATTTAGAGTTAAAAAGTTTAATAAAAACTGCAGGCTTGGATTCTATAAAATGCGCTACTTTTCGTTCATATCGAATTGTAATTCCTGTCGTAAAAACATGCAATGCGCATTTTCGAACAAGTTGAACAGGCTGAACAAATCTATTTTAGAGATTAATCAAAAGCCAGCTAAATTGAGCAGTTAGCTTAAATAGAAAATAACTATGTTGTTTGATTGAGTAGTTGGAAATGAAAAAAAAACTATGTTTTTCCGGGTTGTAATTTTCTCAGGAGCATTTCTTTGTGGCTTCTCGAAACGTCAACTGCAGTACCATCGCTCATAAGCAAATATCCGCCTTCACCTTTCATATATTTTTCCACCTCGTTAAGATTAACAAGCCAGGAGTGATGTACTCTTGCAAAGGAATAATCTTCCAACATTTCTTCGATCTCTTTTAAGGTCCGCGAAGCAACTATCTTTTCCCGATTTTTCAAAAGTATGATGGTGTAATTGCTGTCAGCCTTGCAACTGATTATAGATTCAACAAAAACCATTTGAAGTCCTTCCATAGTTGGTATGGCTACTTTAAGAATACGTAAAGTTGGATTGTTCATTTTTTGTAGAAGAAGTTCAATTTGCTGTGGCAGCGGAGGTGCCAGTTGAGCCAATACTTTTTGAACCGACCTCTGTAATTCCTCGCGGTCGATGGGTTTTAATAAATAATCGAGCGCACTGAAACGAATAGCTTTGATAGCATATTGATCGTAGCTGGTAGTAAAAATTAATTTGAAATCTACTTCGTGTAATTTTTCCAATAATTCAAAACCATTCATTATAGGCATTTCAATATCTAAAAAAAGTATATCCGGTTTTTTTTCTTCCAGCGAACGCAAAGCATTGTCAGCCGTATAACAGATGTCTAGCACTCTTACAGCGGGACAGTATCGTTCCAGTAGCGTAGCTAAAGCCTCACAACAGAATGGCTCATCGTCAACAATCGTTGCTGTTATCATTTCTTTTTATTATCTGATTATGAAGAAGCTTCCATTAAATCCCTGTAATGTATTTTCAAAATTACGCGCGTTCCCGCACCATTGCCTTCGTCGTCTGTGATATCTTCAAAATTAAAACTGGTTTGTTCATCCATATTTTTATTAAGAAGCGCCAGTCGTTCATGAGTTATGTGAAGCCCCAGGGATTTTTGTTTTTCTGCTGATTTACTTTTGAGCATCGCGGACTTTTTCCGGCCAATGCCATTGTCAGTGATGATGCACATTAATATTTTATTTTCAATGCTTAATTCAATTTCCACGCGCCCCTGACCTTCCCTATGCATTAGCCCATGCCAGATGGCATTTTCAACAAACGGCTGAAGCAGTAACGGCGGAACAAAAACGTTATCTGCATCAATCGAATTAGTAAAGCTGATGTTATAATCAAAAGAATTTTTAAACCGCAATCTTTCCATATCCATGTATAATTTCAACGTGTCAAGTTCGTCTTCAAGCGTTATGAAAGTTTTATTAGAATTGTTCAATACCATTCGTATCAAACGTGAAAATTTAGTAAGATAGTCAGACGCTGCTTCTGTTTCATTTTTAAGAATAAAACGATTTATAGAACTTAGGCAGTTAAAAATAAAATGAGGGTTCATTTGCGCACGAAGTGCCTGCATCTCAAGCTCAGCAGCATTTTGCTTCAAAATTGCCTGCTCATGAGCACTTTTCAATTTTTCATTTTTTCTTTTAAGGTTAAGGCCCCGGTAAATAATAATACTTGCCATAGCAATTATGAACAGGCCAATTATAAGAATCCATTTGAGAAGTGATGCATTTTTTAATTTTTCCTCTTTAACGTTATTATCCTCGCTAAGTAATATTAGCTGGTTTACTTTATTTTTAAAATCTGCCTGCTTTTTGTAATTGGTCAATCTCCACAAAAACTGCTCGTTAGCCACAGAATCTTTTAATAAAATAAATTGTTTCATAAAAAAATAAACGCTGTCATTTTTTTGCAAATGATTATTTATTTCGGCGAGAAGTTGGTATCCATCTATCATATATGGTTTCACGTTTGCCTTTTGTGCGATTGAAAGACCTTCACGTGCATACTGCAAAGCTGCTACTTCGTTTTTTTTTCCTTCATAAGCTTTTGCGGCATCAATTAATACCCGCATTAAATCCTGTTGGTCATTTCCTTTCTTTAAATTTTCAATAGGGTTAAGAAAAATAGCCAGTGCAGAATCATATTGATGGGTAAGCAGAAATGTTTCACCAATACTTATCCGGGTCATCTGATTTCCCGGATTTGCTTGTATCGCTTTCTGAAGATAAAAAAGGGAGGAATCAGGATTTCTCATCAGTTGAAAAACCGATCCAATTGATTCATCAAAATAATTCCAATTAGGGCCGTAATAATTAATACTATGAGTATTTGAATATTGCATTCCTTGCCGGTAGTAATCTAAAGCATCTTCATAATCGCCAACAATTTTATACAAATGTCCAATGTTAGCAAATGATGCAGCAATGCAAACGTTGTCCTTCATTTTTTCCCGGACCTGGAGGCTTTTGCCTGAGTAATAAAAACTGCTGTCATAATCGCCCCTCGCTGAGTAAACGAATGCAAGCCATGCCCACGCTTTTCCTTCCCCTTCGTGGTCACCTATTTTTGTAAGAAAGGAAATGGATTTTAATAAATAAAAAGTAGCGTCGTAAAAATTATTCTCAGAATACAGTGCTTGTCCTAACCAGAGATTACACCATCCTAATCCCCGGTCGCTATGAATAGTTTCAAATATCCCCAAAGCCTGCCGCAAATATTTTTCTGATGCAATAAAATCTTTTTTATAGATTTCGCGTATCCCCAACAGCATGGTTGATTCTGCAATACCCGATGGATAATTGATTTTCAACGCCTCATTGTGAGCCTCGCCTGACAATAATAAAATCGAATCAGGAAAAACATAAGTAGGCCACCAATATTCCTCAGCCAATGCATTGAGACAATCTATTCTCGTGATTCCCTTTGTGGATGGTAAAATTTTTTTCAGACTATCTATCTTTTCTTTGTTCGGATGCTGGGTATCAGCAACGGAAGTCACTAATAAACATAATGCAACGATTAAAAGTTTTCTTACCGCCGGCATTTTAGTGAATTGATTTGTCTGGAATGATTTAAGACTAATTTTGGAACTTTTTTTTTCAAATAACATCCTTCTCAATGAACTTCCTTTAAAATTACCAATAATCGGCGGTTCAAATGGATTTATGTTTTTTCAAATGTAATTTTTAGGCGGGAGATTTCTTAGCCATAATGAGCTAAGGGGCGATTAGACCAGTAGTTGACACGATTAATTGAGCGATTGGTAATTATTGAGATGCTCACCTGGGATGTTAATTCATAAAATAACCAAGTGCGAAAAACAAGTGTGATTGTCAAAAAAGTGTTTTACATCCCGCTTATTTATTTGAATAATCATAAAAACAAATTCTAATTTGCGCAAAAATTAAAAACATTCATGAAACTAACTTCTCGTCGTTTTCTTGTTCTTTTTATTGCTTTTTGTCTGACAGCCTGTAACACAATTTCTAAAAAAAATCTCCCGGCAAAAACAGAAGCTGCATCTGCCGATTCTATAAATGTAAAGCTTCAGTTGGTAAGCAATATACCGGAACTTCCCGTCGAATTAAATACCCCGGATGATAAGAGCGAAAGGACTTTTGTTACTGATAATAAAGGAAAAATATGGATTTTAAAAAATGATTCGTTACAACCAAAACCATTTTTTAATCTGTATGAAAAAATAGGAAAGCAAAAAGGCGGGGCACTTGCCGGAATGGTTTTTAGCGCAGCTTTTCATCCGCAATACGCGGCCAATCATAAATTTTATGTATGCTATAATGCACCATCAAAGCAGCATAGCGCCGAATCAAAACTCGTGGTAGCTCAATTTACCTCAGAAAAAGACAATCCTGATTTGGCTGATTTAAATTCAGAAAAAGAAGTCATTGAAATTAAAGGAGCCACCATCCAGGATAACGGTGCTCAAATTGCTTTTGGGCCTGATGGGTTTTTATATATTTCACTGGGCGATGATAATGCGAAAGACACCACGTATCAATATCATGCGCAGGATTTGATTTATTTTAATGGAAAATTACTTCGTATTGATGTAGATAAACTTCCTTACACTATTCCTCCCGATAATCCTTTTATACATGTAAAAAATGCAAGGCCTGAAGTTTGGGCTTACGGATTTAGGAAGTTGTGGCGTTTTTCATTTGATCCACATTCAGGACAGCTTTTTGGAGGCGACGTAGGCGAAGATAAAGAAGAAGAAATTGATATGGTTACCAAAGGTTCAAACTATGGCTGGCCTATAATGGAAGGCGACAGTGTTTATGAAAAAAATGGTAAGAAAAATGACATTGCTTTTGTAACACCAATAAATACCTACACTCATGAAACTGGTATTTGTGTAATCGGAGGACAATTTTATTATGGAAATGATATCCCACAGTTAAAAAATAAATACGTTTTTGCAGATTGGAAAGAAAAACTATTCGCTCTCGAAAAAAATAACTATGGCAAATGGAAAAGGCAAGCCATAAAAATTACAAATCCACCGAACGGTACATTTTTTATTTGCGGTTGTGGAGAAGATTTTAAAAACCAACTTTTTGTAACAGGATATTTGGTAAATAAAGCAGGAGAAAAAGGTGCTATTTATAAAGTAATAAAAGACTGATTCAATAATTCATTTCAGTTAGATTTAAATTTCACAATTCTATCAGCCCGACAATCAAAATAAGAATGTAAGCTATTTCTTTGTTTACTGTTCAGGAATCTCTTCCTAAATTCCTTGTATCATTTTTAGAACACACACTGTATCAAAACCGGACAGCTTTATTTTTTTTTATTTTATAACCCATTGAAAAGCAATTCGGAAATTAGTGGCATCAATTTTTGATAACAAAGAGAAGGATTTTATCAAAAAGTAAAATTTAATTAGATAATGATAAAAAATTATTTAAAAATAGCCTTCAGAAATATTATAAGGCACAAAGCTTTTTCTGTAATTAATATTGCAGGACTTGCTATTGGCATCGCCTCTTGTTTACTGCTTTATACGGTGGTTAAATATGAATTGAGCTATGATACATTTCAGCCGGACTACCAACAAATTTATCATGTAGTAACCCAGAAAAAAAATACTGATGATATTACTTATACGCCCGGAGTTCCCATTCCTGCTTTAGATGCGATACGGCTTGATTTCCCTCAAATCACTACCGGCGCGCTATTGGCAAGTTATGGCAGCCAGGTTACTGTTTTGGGCGCCGGAAAATCCAATACTTCCCCGGATAAAAAATTTATAGAAAAATCAGGTTTCTTTTATGCCGACCCGCAATTTTTTAAAGTGTTTCATTACGACTGGCTTGTTGGAGATCCTTCGGTTTTAAAAGAACCGAATAATACAGTTCTTACCCAAAAGTTGGCAGAAAAATATTTTGGTAATTGGAAAGATGCGCCCG
>JBDTHD010000205.1:0-6016 GCA_039937075.1 Ginsengibacter sp.
AACAAATTCCCTTGATTTTTATTTTGGTAATTGCAAATTCATCAAATCCCAAATCCTAAATCGAAAATCCTACATCCCTCTCTCATTCTCCCATCGCTGTAACCATAATATTCCTTGCTCCTCCATGATTGCGATGTTCGCATAAATAAATCCCCTGCCACGTTCCCAGTGCGAGGCGTCCATTTTCAATCGGTATTGATACAGAACATCCGACCATAGCGGCTTTCAGATGTGCGGGCATGTCATCATCGCCTTCATAATTGTGAATGTAATTGGGATCGCCTTCTGGAACTATTTTATTAAAAAAATATTCAAAATCTTTTCTCACCGTAGGGTCTGCATCCTCGTTAATCGCCAGCGAAGCGGAGGTGTGCTGAATAAAAACGTGGCAAATTCCTATTTTTAATTCACGCAGATCTGTAAATGATTCTTCTATTTCAGTGGTGATAAGGTGAAAACCTCTTTTTCTTTCTGTAAGTTGAATACGTTGTTGATGAATTTTCATAATTATTAAAAATTGTGGTTGTGCCGAAGTTATGGAAATGCTTTTGGCGGCAACGAAGCTTTTTTAATGGCAGTATTTTTGCAGAAAAATAGTTAAAAATACCATTAGTACCATGGCAGAAAAATCAAATTTTACATTAAAAGGCAGCTACCTTCCTTTGCCCAAAAGGCCAAATGATATCATTACCGAGCCTGGCAAAGACGAAGTAATAGAAGTTACCGTAATAATCAGGCGCAAAAATAAATTGCCGCCCCGCTTATTAAAAGGAAAACACTTGTCCAGAAACGTGTATCAAAAAAACTATGCGGCAGATAAAGAAGACGCAGATAAAGTAGAAGCTTTTGCTCATGCTAATGGGCTTTCCACTGTGGAAGTGAGTTTGCCAAGAAGAAGCATTATTTTGAGAGGTACACTTGGTGATTTTGAAAATGCCTTTAACGCACACTTACAATACGTCAATAATTTTAGGGCGCTCACTAGCGAGATAGAAATCCCCGCGGACATGTCTTCAATTATCACCGGAGTTTTTGGAATGGATACGCGGCCAGCCGCGCGACCAATGTTCCAGGTGGCTAAAAAAGAGGGCAAAATCGTTTCTCATGCAGTTTCTCCCCAATCTTTTTACCCCAATCAGCTCGCTGTAATCTATGGTTTTCCGACCGGTGTTACCGGCAACGGACAATGCATTGGTATTATCGAACTCGGCGGTGGCTACCGGCAAGAAGATATTACCGCCTATTTTAAAAGTCTTGGAATCTCTGAGCCAAAAGTAAAAGCCATATCAGTCGATGGAGCCAAGAATAGCCCTACGACAGCAGATGGTGCCGATGGAGAAGTGATGCTTGATATCGAAGTAGCAGGCGCCGTTGCCAATGGCGCAACCCTTGCCGTTTATTTTGCTCCCAACAGCGACCAGGGATTTTTGGATGCGATTACAACGGCTGTTCATGACACAAATAACAATCCTTCCGTAATATCAATAAGTTGGGGAGCAGCCGAAGTAAACTGGAGTGCCCAGGCGCTTACAAATTTTAACGAGGCTTTCAAATCGGCGGCGGCCTTGGGTGTTACCGTTTGCGTCGCGTCCGGAGATAGCGGCTCCAGGGATGGACAATCTGATGGAAAAGTGCATGTTGATTTTCCTTCTTCCAGCCCTTTCGCACTGGCTTGCGGAGGTACGAGCCTTCAGGTAACTAATAATAAAATATCTTCTGAAGTGGTATGGAACGATTCTGCTGATTCGGCGTCGGGTGGGGGAGTAAGTACGCAATTTCCTATTCCCGATTACCAGGCAAATGCTAATGTTCCGGTGGAGATTGATACAAAATTTGCGGGTCGTGGCGTTCCCGATGTAGCAGCAAATGCTGACCCGAATACAGGTTATAATGTGCTGGTAGATGGACAACAATTGGTGATTGGCGGCACGAGCGCTGTTGCGCCTTTAATGGCCGGCCTGATTGCACTTTCAAACGAGCAATATAAAAAAGCTGCGGGCTTTATTCATCCACAAATCTATACAACCAAAGATTTATACAGAGATATTACCGAAGGAAATAATAAAACGACTTCTGCGAATACTGGCTATACGGCCGGTGAGGGATGGGATGCGTGTTCAGGATTGGGAGTATTGTCGAAACTGAATAAACCCGGTTAATATTGCGGCGTTATATAATTGTCACTATAGCGAAATTTTATTTCTCTTTCTTCCGAAAAAGAAAATTATTTGGCCTCACTTAATAATACTTTTCCTGAAAAAGAAAATTAAGTTGCCTCTCTTAATAATACTTTTTGCGAAAAAGAAAATTAAGTTGCCTCTCTTAATAATACTTTTCCTGAAAAAGAAAATTATTTGGCCTCTCTTAATAATACTTTTCCCGAAAAAGAAAATTAAGTTGCCTTTCTTAATAATCATTTATGCGGAAAAGAAAATTATGGGGGCTCTCTTAATAATACTTTTCCTGAAAAAGAAAATTATCTGGCCTCTCTTAATAATACTTTTCCTGAAAAAGAAAATTAAGTTGCCTCTCTTAATTATTATTTATGGGGAAAAGAAGATCATTTGGCCACACTTAAAGATCATTTTCGAGGAAAAGAAAATTATATAGTTGGTCTTCAATAATCTTCTGGTGATGAATAGAGAATGTTTATGGTAAAAGATTTTCAGATGTTTGTATTTTCGGAAATAGAAAAATGCTTAGTGCTACAATGATAGTAAAACTTGTTAAAAGATAACTCAAAGACAAACTTTATTTACTAAATTTGACCAAACTCTTTAGCAATTGAGAACTCAACATAAAATAATAAACGGTGATAGCAGACAAATGGCAGAATTAGAAGATAACTCTGTTCATTTGGCAATTACCTCTCCACCATATTGGCAGCTAAAGGATTACGGAACAGATAATCAAATCGGGTTCCATGACAATTATGAGAATTACATCAATAATTTAAATTTAGTATGGAGTGAATGTTACCGCACTCTTCATAATGGTTGCAGATTATGTATAAATATCGGCGATCAATTTGCAAGAGCAGTCTATTATGGGCGTTACAAAGTCATTCCAATCCGGCAAGAAATTATTAAGTTCTGTGAGCATATCGGCTTTGACTATATGGGAGCTATTATATGGCAAAAAGTTACAACCTCGAACACTACTGGCGGAGGCGTACAAATGGGCTCGTACCCTTATCCAAGAAACGGAATCCTGAAATTAGATTACGAGTTTATTCTCGTCTTTAAAAAACTTGGTGATGCTCCAAAACCAACAAAAGAACAAAAAGAACTTTCAAAAATGACTGCAGAAGAATGGAACACTTTTTTTGCAGGCCATTGGAACTTTGCAGGTGCAAGACAGAATAACCATATTGCAATGTTTCCTGAAGAATTGCCAAGGCGTTTAATCAAAATGTTTTCATTTATTGGCGAAACAGTTCTCGACCCCTTTGCCGGTAGTGGAACTACTTCATTAGCAGCTAAGAACCTTCAAAGAAACTCAGTAGGTTTTGAAATCAATCCTGAGTTTTTGCCTGTCATTAAAGAGAAATTGGAAGTCCATCAAAAAGATCTGCCTGGAACAACTTATGAATTTTTGAAACAGGAAAATATAAAAACAGATTTTGCAGAAGAAATTCAAAAGCACCCGTACATTTTCAAAGACCCACATACTTTAGACAAAAAAATTGATGTAAAGAAATTGCAATTCGGATCTAAGATTGATAAAGAAAGTTCAAATCAACGGGAAGAATTATTTACGGTTAAACAAGTAATTAGCCCAGAAAAAATAAGATTGAGCAATGATTTAACTGTTAAACTCATTGGAATAAAAGAAGATCCTGTAATTAATGGTAAAGCAACCGATTTTCTTATAGAAAAAACAAAAGGCAAAAGGGTTTTCCTTAAATATGACAATATAAAGTATGATAAGGATAATAATTTACTTTGTTATTTATACTTAGAAAATAAAACTTTTATTAATGCCCATTTGATTAAAAGTGGTTTGGTACAGGTTGACATCAAAAACGATTTTAAATACAAAGAAAAATTTCTAACACTTTTTAATCAGACAAATGGCTAATGAAATATGGCAACAAGAAGAACAAAAGTTTTTAAAAGCCATTCATAACGTTAGAATTCCAAACGAGAAATTAGAAAAAGTTCCATTCATCATCCCTCATTCAGAAGAAGATTTTGAACAAATTCCGGCAAGCGGCGGTTGCTATTGGATTTGGACTAATGAATCTGTATTACATTCGCTACATAAAAATAAAACACCTGCTACTTTTGATAATGGAGAAATTATATATAATGGAATTGCTAAAGATAATGTAAGAGGCAGAGCTATGCATCATTTATTAGGCGAAGTTGATGCGGGGTGGTCTGGAATTAGTCTTGATATTTATTTTGGCGACACAGTCTCTCATCGTAAGAAGGCCCTTTCTGAAAAAGGGAAAGTTCCATACATCAAAGAAAGTTCTGTCTTGAAAAGAGCTATTAAAGCCAAAGGATTAAGTAAGGGAGATACTGTTGAAAGATTTAAACCTATAAGAAGTAAAGATGATTTTTTGAAAATTCATCTTACCGATATAGAGAAAGAAGCATTAGAAACCGCAGGATACGATAAGATTTATTTTAGAAATGGAATTAACATCAGTGAAGAAAAGCACATTGATTATGAATTTAGAATTTATTTCATAACGGGCTTATCTTCGCTTTATCTTGATTTTATTGAAAAAAAATGGAGAGAGGATTTTGGCTTACCAAAATTATGTTCATACTCATCAGGCAGATAAATTATGAAACGCTATTCAAAAGAATTCGGCAAGAAAGAAAAAGTTCTTAACTACGCTACACAAACTTATCAACTTTCAAGTCCAAACAAAGTTGGCGCTGTAATGGCTCTTATTCGTGAGTGCCAGCCAAAAACGATTGAAGAATGGGAACAATGGTATTTTGGAAATGCTCATACTGACGGCAAAACGATTATAAAGATTACAAAAGAAAGCCTGGAAGAGCTTGGCGAAAGACTTTATGTGAAAATTAAAGAAATAGTAATTCCAGAATGGACAGCAGCCTTCAATCAACTTACCTTACAAGATTGTATTGATTACATAATTAATCTGACAATAAACAGAACCTTCGATGGATTTATTCGGGAAAAGTCTGTTGTCGAAGACAATCTTGCAAAAGAATTCCCCAAGGTTCGTTTTGAAGAAAGTGATCCAGAACTTGATCATGCCGGAGATATTGACTACTTAGGATGGGTAGGTGAAAAAGCATTTGGCATTCAGATTAAACCCATCACATCAAAATCGAATTTCGGGAATTATTCTTCAACCGAAAGAATGAAAGCGAGTTTTACAAATTTTTCCAAAAAATTCGGTGGCAATGTATTTGTTATTTTTAGTGAAAAAGAGAAAATTAAGAACGAAGAAGTTATAGGACAGATTGCTGCTGAAATCGAATTACTTACAACCAAGTGATGTATGCTTGAACTGCCTTCATTCTGGCAGGGTTTTTCATTGTGGGCTTTATTTGTTAGCGGCCGCTTGTATTCCCCATATTGGCGCAAGGTTGAAGTTTAATCTTTGTCACACGTCCGCTTATACTTTCTTATTTCATCAAAGTAAAAATCGTCCCAATTTCTTGCTTTACTGCCTGGAGAAATATCAGAAGCGGTTGTGCACAGAAATTTTCCAAACAGAATTTCCCAACTATTAATTTAAAGTATTTTCGCACACCTCTCTTTCAATAAATTTTTTATTAATGCCGATACCAAAAAAGAATTTTGTATTTTTTATTTTCACGTTTTTCTTTGCTGCAATCAGCTCTGCTCAATCAACTATCAGAAATACTTATTCCTCTGACACTAACATTCCTCATTTAAAAATTGAAAGAAAAATAATTTACCGGCCGGATACTGCGTGGTTTTATAATCATCATGCATCGATTACTCATTTTAAAGATAAGCTTGTAGCCGTTTGGAGCGATGGCATGAAAGATGAAGACCAGCC
>JBDTHD010000206.1:0-7907 GCA_039937075.1 Ginsengibacter sp.
TTTTGTGAGCCAGTTCTATTCCATCTCCAATGCAAACTATATCTGCATCTTTTGTTTTACGATCTAATATTTTATCGCGTACAAAGCCACCAACAACAAACGCAGGAATTTTTAATTCATCAGCCGCCTCGCTTATTTTCTTAAAAACAAAAATCTCTTCGTTTGAACAATTAATTTCCATGCCACAAAAGTAAATGGATAAATTATTTTACAATTCAATTGTTTCGGTTAAAACTTTTTCAATCCTTTCTTCAAGGGTTTCAAAATTTGTATAACCTTCTGCTATCAAATAAAATTTTGAATCCGACAACTGGATAAAGACTGCCGGAAAGCCGGTAACATTTAATTGTTTACACAAAGCAAATTCGTAATGCGCCTGATCTTTATATTCTTCGTCATCCATTTTTTCATAAAATTCTTCCGCAGGAATATTGTATTTATCCAGTAACAAACGATAGGCTTCGTCATCGGTAAGATCACGACCTTCAAAATGGAGTGCATACTGAAGATCTGCCGCAAAACTTACCTGCTTATCAGGATAATATTCTTTAAAAATACACAACGCGATGGCAGGCTTTTCAGAATTAGGAAACCAATCGCTAATATCAGGATGATTAATATGCCAGAGATAATCTTCGCCAAATTTTATCCCCGTGATTTCTTCCACACGTTTATAAGTTTCTTCAATATATTTTGCCGTAGCTCCAATGGATACAGGCTCTTCAGGCAATATCATTCCTCCGGAAAGCACTTCAAAATCTAATTTGTTTTTATAATGAGAATAGATTTTTTTCATCGCTTCGCTAAATCCATAACACCATCCACAATAGGCATCGTAACAATATATTAATGTTTTCATCAGAATTATTTGTGCGCAATAAACCTGCCGGAATTCTTACAAATCTTTGATTTGAAGGTAAAATAAATTTTGATGTTTTTTGTTTGTTTACTGGAAAATCATTTCATCCTTTTCGATAAGCACCGCTAAATTTGCAAACTATGGCACAAAAAAAATTAAAAAGATTTGGAGAAATAAAAACATTTTCAAACGTCCTGGAATATCCTGAAGAGATGAAAGGGAAATGGAGAAATTTTTTTAATAACGAAAATAAAATTGTTCTTGAACTCGCATGCGGCAAGGGCGAATATACCATTGGCCTTGCGCAAATGTATACCCAAAAAAATTTTATAGGTGTAGATATCAAAGGGAATCGTCTTTGGGCAGGCGCAAGATTTGCATTGAAAAACCACTTGGAAAATGTTGGCTTTTTAAGAACTCAAATTGATAAAATTAACCAGTATTTTAATCCAACTGAAGTAGATGAAATCTGGATTACTTTTCCGGATCCGCAACTTCGTTATTCCAAAGCAAAAAAACGGTTGACTCATCCAAAGTTTTTGAGACTTTATCAACAAATATTAAAGCCAGGTGGAAAAATTCATTTAAAAACTGATTCGCCAGATTTGTATGGATTTACAAAACTTGTAATAAAATTATATAACCTTCCCGTCATTTCTGACATAAACGATGTTTATAAAATGGAATTATTAAGTGAAGAATTAGCAATTACCACTCACTATGAAAATCTTAATATTTCTAAAAGCAATCGTATTTTTTATGTGTGCTTTTCTTTGCCGGAAATCCTGGATGACAATGATGAAAAGCTACAGCAAATTTTAAAAAGCCAAAATGAAGAATGATAATTTTATAGAAGGGATCGATTTTTATTTTGATAAGTCAGGGTTAATGGTTCTTACCGAAAAGTATCACCTGGCGAGGGGATTTTGTTGTGGAAACGGATGCAGGCATTGTCCGTTTGATTATGAAAATGTAGAAGATTTAAAGAGAAATGAGTTATTGGCCAAAAAAAAAAGGTAGCTGTTGATAAGCAGTAAACAAAGAAATATTGAAGAATTCTATTTTCCAGAACTAAAAAAAGGGAACCAAAATGGTTCCCCTTTTATTTTATGAAAAGCTATAAATTTAATTAGTAACTCCACAAATTCTGTTCGTAATTAAATATTTCATTCTTAATTTTTTCTCCCTGCAATAACTGGAGAATTGGCCTATCTTTTAATCCCGTTTGATTTTTAAGATAAGTATCAAAAGGATTATCAAGAGTACTTTTTATAATTCTGCCATGAAACATTCTTGATTCAAAAAGATCTTCCCATGTCATTCTTGCTCCATAGTTTTTGCCATTATAAACATAATATTTGGCAAATATGGGCCGCATATCAGGATAATAAACCCAGAAAAGCGGAGTATCTCCGAGGTCAACGCCTGAAGCGGTGATTACTCTTTTCATCGGAGCTATACCCAGTATCCGCCAAAACAATCGCGAGCTTTGCTTATCGAAAATTACTTCTTCTTTTATCCTGAATTTATAGAAAGAATCAAGATTCACTTCCTGCATTACTTCCTTAGTACTTGTTACGTTACCTAAGGTATCGTATTGGGGAACAGAAACGGATCCCCCCGAAACTACTTTAGCAACATCTGCCTTAGTCATCGGAGTAGTGAAACGGTCATCTATAGCGCTAAATGCAGTAACACCGCCATTATCGGGTCCGTTCTGGATTGCTTGTAATAGAATCGAAATAAATCTTTGATTGCCATTATCTTCATCGGCTGAATACCTGAAAGGAAGATTAATTTTTTCACGCGTGTCTATTTCTCTCCAGATTCTTTCATCGTACGCTGCATCTTCCTGGCGAAGTTGCTGGTAAGGAAGCGGCGTCCTATCGGTTATCAAACCATTGTGCACATCCAAAGCTGTTTCGGGCCTAAGCGATGGTTTTACGTTGACGATAGGAAGGCTATCGTTTACCGGAGCAGGGGCCATCACTACTGCTGTATCAACCACAGTCGGATTAATATTTGCCGTGGTTTTTGCGGCAGTTGTTTTTTTTGCGGTAGTTCTTTTCCTTACTGAACGCTTTTTCCTTGTTTGCGCGTCTGCCACATTACATAGTATTCCAAAGGAAAGTACCAGCATCAAACATTTTACAACAATAGTTTTCATAACCTTTTATTTATTTCTTATTAATTCAATATAAATCCTGGCCCCGGAATGCTCCTGATAACTCCGTCAGGACCCTGCACTTTTACATTGTCAAAAGTAACGGAAGTTCCGGGAATAGATCTTTGCAAAAAGCTTTTTACAGGTTCAAGGCTTCCTCCATGTATTTCACCAGACTGAACATTAGGAAAATTAGCTCCTGAAAAATACATTGTGGCACTCACAATGTTAAAATGAGCATCAAATTCGAAATTTTCTAACTCTGCACGTACAAAACTCTGATTTTTAAATACTACAGATTGTATTCTTCCACCACCACTTGGCCCAACTTTTATCACAGGGTTAGGAATACTCTTTACTCTGAATTCATAGGTGCTTGGTTTACCATCTGCATTCACTGTTATAGATGCTTTTCCAGGGGTTTTCACGTTTACTGTGAATTTTCCCGAGCCACCTCCTGCAGAGGTAATTGATCCATTGTCCATAGACACTTTAGTTTTATCCCAGCCTGTACCTGAAGAAATTGTTACCGGATTGGGAACACCAATGTAAAATACATTCATTTTATCAAGCATCACCGCCGCGCCTCCAGGAGTTCCTACAACATAATTCACTGTCTGGTGGATGGGCACCTGAACACCATTTTCATTCGTGAAAGAGCCATTTATCTGAACGGTATGTTCGCCACCGCCACTTACGGTTGTTTTATACTGCCCTTGACCGTTTACCAGGTTTACTGGTTGTCCATTAATTGTAATATTGCCTTTTACGCTGGAACTATAAGCACCAACTCCGGCAGTAACAGTTAACTCCTGCCCCGGCATCAAATAGTTGGAACTCTGTCCCACTAACACGCCTACCTGGTCCATGTGCACTTCAACGGCGCCAATTTGAGAATGACAATAAGTTACTACCATGTTTTCCGCGTTCTTAATATTATTCTGAAATTTACTAAGAATTGTCAAGCCGGCCACTGTCGGCGTCATGTGAAAGAAAGTTTGGGTAAAATCTTTAGGTTTACCATCAGAAGAAGGCGGTGGTATTGTGCTAACAGGAAAAATATTTTGAAATTGCTTCCTGATATTTTCATTTATATTAAGCATATCTTTTTTATACTCCTCCAGGCGTGCTTGCAATTTCTGTCCTTCTTTATTTGTCTCAAATAACCGGGTAGACGCATCAAGATTTTCTTCATTAAAATCTTCAACGCTGTCCTTGGCTTTTTCATCCCATATCATCTTTAAACCGGCTGCTTTTTTAAGGGCCAACTTTAAGCTATCGAGATAAACCATCATATCAGCAGACAATTTTTTTGCCTGCATTGCTCTTGGCACCCAAATGTCAGCTTTTTGTTTGGATTGGGGCTCGTTTAATTTGTCTTCCAATGATTTATACAAGGTATTATTAGATACCGTAATGTTGTTATTAGAAGTGATTAAACTTTTATTTACAACTTTAAAAGAATCTAGCACCTCGTGAGACACATTCAAGGCCAGGATAGCTGTAAGTACGAGGTACATTACATTTATCATTTTTTGCCTGGGATCTCTGGGTAGTCCTGCCATATTTATTTAATTTACTGTTGGTTAGTTTTTAGAATTTGGATTTCTCAACTTATTGCCTTCCCTGCATTGCACTAAGCATGTTGCCATAAACCTGGTTTAATTTGCCAAGATTATTGGCCAGGGCGTTTATTTGTTCTTTAGTTGCCTGAGCATCATCTACAGTTGATATCATAACTTCACTGGCCTTTGCCATTTTACCATAGAAGCTGTTCAATGTTTTCAAATGATTGTTGCTTTCGGTTAATTCGAGCTCATAAATACTATTTAAAGAACCAAGATTTTTGGTAAGTACCTGAACTTGTTCATGAAACCCTTTTGCACTATCAGCGGCGCTGTTAAAATTGCTCATGGTATTTGCAGAATTAGTGTAAGCATCTTTCATTAGTCCAAGCGCATTGGTAGCTTCTTTTGTTTTGGCAGAAAAGTCGCCTGTAGATTTTACCACATCGCCTACTTCGCCTATCTGAGAAACAGTTACACCTAATTTTTGGAAATTTTCACCGAGCCTTTTCATATTAGCCGGAGTTATTTCTGCATCTTTCATCATTTTTTCCATTGACTGTAGTGCAGGATTTCCTTCGGGAATATGTTGAACAGGAGCTACTGGATGAGCCACCTGGTGAGGTTGTGGTTTTACCCATTCTATACAGGCATATACCATAAATATTCCGGTTTCTGTCCACATACCGATGGTTAACATGGTATCGGCATAGCTTTGATGGGTTAGTTTTGCCCATGCGGCAAAGATTACAACTGCTGCGCCGGCACTTACCAGGACATCGATTAGCGTTAAAAAGTTTCTTTTAGGAGGTTGTTGAGTCATAACAGGTTTGTTTTTTTTAGATTTGATTTTTGAGTTTTTTTCTTTTTAGTCAGCATAAAAAAAGCCTATATTAATTTTAATCAAATTACAATTAATACAGGCCGTAAAATGTTAAGCTAAAATTTTTTCTATGAATTATTATTTAATTTACTTCAGAATTATTTTTTATCTTTCTTGCCGGTAGCAGGTGGTAAATCAATTACACACCGGAAACCAATATAAGATTTTGCAGTATCCTGGTATTCAAAAGTACGGGTGCTGGTACGCAGGAAATAACCTACATCTTTCCAGCTTCCTCCACGGATAACTTTACGTTTCATACGAGGAGCGTCCTGGTCGTTTGCATTCCAGCGAACATCCGGGTTCATATCTGACTGGAAATTATAGCTTCCTTCATAATATAAAGAAGATGTCCATTCGGCTACGTTTCCCGCCATACAATATAATCCAAAATCGTTAGGCCAGTAAGCATCGGCACGAACCGTATAAAAACCACCATCTTCGGGATAATTGCCCCTTCCTGGTTTAAAGTTTGCCAACAAACAGCCTTTCCTGTTTCTCAGATAAGGGCCGCCCCATGGATAAGGTTCCTGGGATCTTCCACCTCTTGCTGCATATTCCCATTGGGCTTCCGTTGGTAAACGGAAATTAGTTTCAGTCGACCTATTCTTTCCAATAAGGTAAGAATTTAAAGTTTGAGTTCTCCATTCGCAGAATGCATTAGCCTGTTTCCAGTTAACTCCTACTACAGGATAATTTCCAAATGCAGGATGGCTGTAGTATTGTTTCGCCATTGGTTCATTATATGAATAGGCGAAGTCTCTTACCCACACCAATGTATCTGGATAAATTGGAATGTCTTTTTTGATAATAAAATTACTGCGGGGTACATTCGGGTCTTTATTACTAGCCGCTGCTGCATAATCAAAAGTTTCTGAATGATAAATCATTTTATTCGGATCAATTTCTTTTCTGCCAAAAATGCGGTTATCCGGAGTTACTATTATTGCGTCAATTTTTTCTAAAACAGTTTTATCGTTCCACTTAATAGTCTTAATTTTTGTCCAATCAAGGTTTTCAGTTCCGTCAGTTCCTTGTTTTACATATCCCATTAATCTTCCGGATATCGAATCACGAACATAATTAGTAAACTGGCGATATTCGTTGTTAGTAATCTCTGTAGCATCCATCCAAAATCCACTTATTGAAACTTGTTTATTCCTTGCTGTGTAAGTGTAATTGATATCTTCATCACTTGGTCCCATATGGAATGTTCCGGGCGGAATATAAACCATGCCCGGAGGTTTTGGCAAAATATAACGACCTGCAGGAGCAACTCCATGAAGCTGCCCATCATCAGGAAGCCCTTTGGACTTGCCAAATTTACCACAACCAGCCAGTATAATCGCTGCAATCAGAATTGGGACGAAAAATGTAAATTTCATTGCTTTTACTTTTATGGGTAAGGACAAATGTAATATTTATTTAAAAATTTATTTTCCTTTACTTCACCATTCTCTGTAATAATACAGGGATTGATTGGTATTAAACGAGTAACATTTTTAATTATTGTAAAAAAGAATCAAATTATTTAAATATCTTCTAGTTTAAGTGCAACTTCTAATGTAGGATATCAGTCATTTTGAAAAATGCTTTTCATATAATAGTTATATAGGCTACTAAAAGAAAAAATAAAACTACGAAAAAACAATTAATAAATGCATTTACGAAAAAAATATTTTAAACGTTCAGATTTTTCACGAATCTGGATAGCCCTCGTTTTCTCCATACAAAACTTTATTTTTCATTATTTATTGTTATCCAAACGATTTTGAATCTCTTTATTATTCTATTTATAGGTTTTAAAATTTAATCGCGTTTTTTATTAACGTTAAAATAACAAAACAAAAATCGGCCATAAAGCTTCATTTACTGTATGGTAATTATGGCCAAATAAACTGTTAATGCAATTTAGGAACTACTATAAAATTGTAATTTTGCGCACTCAATTATGGCTACCAAAGAGCAAAAAGAATCAGCACAAATTTTTACAGAGAACGAAAATATTGAAGTGTTTGGCGCACGCGAACACAATCTCAAGAACATTGATATATCAATCCCAAAAAATAAATTAGTAGTTATCACAGGAATATCAGGAAGTGGAAAATCCTCACTTGCGTTTGATACTATTTTTTCCGAAGGCCAACGTCGTTATATGGAGAGCTTTTCAGCTTATGCACGCCAGTTTTTAGGCGACATGGAACGGCCAGACGTGGATAAAATTACTGGACTTTCACCTGTCATTTCCATTGAACAAAAAACTACCAATAAAAATCCCCGAAGCACGGTTGGTACTGTAACAGAAGTTTACGATTTTTTGCGTTTGCTTTATGCGCGCGTCGGCGAAGCTTTCAGTTACAATACCGGGAAAAAAATGATAAAGTGGAGTGAGGAAGAGATTGTTGAAAATATTTTAAAAAGGTTTGCAGAAAAGCG
>JBDTHD010000207.1:0-2314 GCA_039937075.1 Ginsengibacter sp.
ACAGGATTGAAGGAGTTACCCTGGAAAAATTACATTCCGGCGAAATGAAAGACATACCTAAAAAAGAATTGTATAACTTGCTGCAATTAAAAAAAAGATAAAAAAAGATGGTAAAATCAATGACAGGCTTTGGAAGAGCGGAACAAACCGTTGGAGACAAATCATATTTGGTAGAGATTAAATCTTTGAATGGGAAACTGTTTGATATTAATTTAAAAATTCCACCACTTATTAAACCTTATGAATTTGACGTAAGAAATTTGATCCAGGAAAGTTTGATGCGCGGTACCGTTGAGTGCCTGATTGTCGTAAAGCAAAATGGCGCTACAAAACCCGTTGTTATCAATACAGATCTTATTAAATCCTATTTTATCCAGATGCAAACCCTGGCCGAAGAATTATCTATTGATACCAATTCTGTTTTAGCTGCTTTGCTAAGATTGCCGGAAGTCGTTTCGCCGAGCAACGAAGTGCTTGACGAAGACGACTGGAAAAATTTAAAAAGTGTAATTGAATCTGCTTTATCGGAACTAAATGCTCACAGGGTCGAAGAAGGAAAATCGTTGGAAAAAGAACTCCGCCTTCGCATAAAAAATATCAATCACCAGGAAGATGAAATTTCAAAATTGGAACCGGCGCGAAGAAAAAAAATGAAAAATAATTTGATCGAGATGCTGGAAGAAAACGTAGGAAAAGAAAATTATGATTCCAACAAGCTGGAACAGGAACTCATTTATTACATTGAAAAGATTGACATCAGGGAAGAGCAGGTTCGATTAAAAAACCATTGTGAATATTTCATTTCAATTTTAGACGGTAGTGATGATGCAAAAGGAAAAAAACTTTCTTTCGTGGTGCAGGAAATCGGCAGGGAAATAAATACAACCGGCTCAAAAGCTTATGATTCTGACATACAAAAGTGTGTAGTTTTAATGAAAGATGAATTGGAAAAAATGAAAGAGCAAACCTTCAATATCCTTTAGCAATACTTTTTCAACACAGCGAAAACAATATTTTTTTGTAAAAAAATCAATTTGAAAAGATTCTTTTTAATATTATCACTATCCTTGTTTTTCGCATCTTGCATCAAGATTGATTTGTATGAAAAACAAACGCCTATTCCTTCCCAGGAATGGCTTTACACAAAGGTTCCACAATTTACTTTCCATATTGAAGATACTGCATCGCTATACAACGTATATGTGATTTTAAGACACACCGATCTTTACGAGTATAATAATATATGGCTTAGGATCGGTTTAAAAACTCCTTCAGATTCTTTTAGCTACCAAAATGTAAATTTAGTTTTAGGCACCGATGCAAAAGGCTGGGAAGGAACGGGCATGGACGATATTTTTGAAGTAAGAAAAACTATTTCTGCATCTCCGTTTTCCTTTAAAACTGCAGGCAATTATACGTTTTCTATTGCGCAGATCATGAGGCAAAATCCTTTAAAAAATATTTTGGATGTGGGCGTAAGAGTTGAAAAAGTCAGAATGTAAATTTGCATTTGGCCCCACTTGTAATTTTTTCAAATTTGAAATAAAATGCCTTATTTAAATCTGACAAATAATTCGAAAGTAAGGCCAATGCGGATCATTTTTATTTTCTATTGGTTTTTACTTGCGTATATTTTAGCAGCACTTATATTTTGGTTTCTCGCACTCACCCGGCAAAATAACGAACTCACTCAATTGCGTCTTCATGAAGTAAATATTCATGAAACTCATTTTATTGAAAAAGTAACCAGGATTGAGAATGAAAAAAAAAGAAAGACTGCGCAATACTTTGGTGAAGGCATTGCCTTTTTATTTATAATACTGGCAGGAGCGTGGTATTCTTTTAGAATCATCAATAAGCAACTATCACAAGCTGAAAAGCAGAGAAATTTTATGCTTGCTATTACGCACGAATTAAAAACGCCTGTTGCGGTAACTAAATTGAACCTGGAAACCATGAAAATCAGGAAACTGGATTTCAGCCAGCAACAAAAATTAATTAAAAGCACCATTGAAGAAGCCAATCGCCTCGACAACCTTTGTAATAATATGCTTTTCATGAGCCAATTGGATTCAGGAGGGCCGACGCTAACTAAAGAGAGATTCGATCTTCCTTCACTTGTTGATAATTGCGTCGAAGATTTTATGCTTCGTTTTCCGGAAAGGGAAATCGAATTTTCGGCAACAGAAGAAATCATAATTACAGGTGATAAACTTTTGTTGCAACTTGCCATTAACAATCTTTTAGATAATGCAATCAAATATTCAGGAAAAGAGGATGTAGTTTTGGTAAAAGTGTTTAAGCAAAATAAAAA
>JBDTHD010000208.1:0-15689 GCA_039937075.1 Ginsengibacter sp.
ACTTTTTTTGTAAGCAAAGCATGTATTCCTTTTTTGAAAAAAGGATCCAACGCACATATACTCAATTTGTCTCCGCCGATTAATATGGACAAAAAATGGTTTGCCAATCATCTTGCTTATACGATGAGCAAATATAACATGACAATGATTGCTTTAGGATTATCTGAAGAATTAAAAAAATACAATATTGCCGCCAATTGTTTGTGGCCAAAAACAACAATTGCTACTGCTGCTGTTCGTAATTTGTTGGGAGGAGAAACGCTCGTTCAGATGAGCCGCACTCCTGAAATTATCGCTGACAGCGCGTTTTATATTCTGCGACGACCTTCCACAGAATGTACCGGCAATACTTTTATAGATGAGGAAGTTTTAGCCGAAGAAGGGATTTCTAATATTGACAAATATGCCGTAAAACCAGGGGGAAAACTTTATACTGATCTCTTTTTGTGATAATCCATTTTCCAGTAAAGCAACAAAAAATACTGATTCTTATTTTAGTTTCAGATAACAGTAAACAAACATCCGCCTGAACGAATTCATTCGGACAGGAACTCACCGGATTTTATTTTAAAAATATTGGTTTAACTGTTCGCATCTGCTTTTTCCAAAAACTGTCTTAATACATATTGCAAAATACCGCCGTGGCGATAATATTCAATTTCAATTCGCGAATCAAGTCTTGCAATTGCATTAAAGTGTATTTCAGTTCCGTCATCTTTTTTAGCAATCACTTGCATTTCCTGTAGCGGCTTCATAGAGCCCGCTATTCCTGTTATATTAAAAGTTTCTTTACCCGTCAGGCCAAGGTTTTTAGCAGTTTCTCCTTTTTTAAATTCAAGAGGCAATACGCCCAAACCCACTAAATTGCTTCTGTGGATTCGCTCATAACTTTCGGCAATTACCGCTTTTACTCCAAGCAGAAAAGTTCCTTTAGCTGCCCAATCCCTGGAAGAGCCGCTGCCGTACTCTTTACCAGCCAATACAATTAATGGAGTATTTGCTTCTTTGTATTTTACAGACGCATCATACACCGACATTTCTTCGTTTGACGGAAGATAAGTGGTGTACCCGCCTTCTTTTAAAGCCAATTGATTTTTGATACGCACGTTGGCAAAAGTGCCACGCACCATCACTTCATCATTTCCCCGGCGCGAACCATAAGAATTGAAATTTTCTTTTTTTACACCCCGGCTAATAAGATACTGCCCTGCGGATGATTTTTCGTTAAACTGTCCGGCTGGGGAAATGTGATCAGTTGTGATGCTATCTCCCAATACCAATAACGCTCTTGCATTTATAATGTCTTTGGTTTCTTCAGCATTATCAGGAAGGTTGTAAAAGAAAGGCACCTCTTTCACGTACGTAGATTCTTTGTCCCAGGCATACAATTTATCTTCTGGCACTTCAAGGTTTTTCCATATTTCATTTCCTTCAAAAATTTCTCCGTAATTTTTTGAAAAATCTTTTGGAGAAAGCACCTTGGCCATAATATCATTTATTTCATCATCGCTGGGCCAGATATCTTTTAGATAAACGGGTTGAAGATTGGAATCGTAACTTATCGGTTCGGTGGTTAAATCTATATCAATGCGGCCCGCAATTGCGTAAGCAACTACCAACATTGGCGACATTAAAAAATTCATTTTTACCTGAGGATGAATCCTCGCTTCAAAATTTCTATTCCCTGAAAGTACTGAGGCAACTACAAGGTCGTGCTCTTCTACGGCCGTGGCCATATATGGCGGCAACGGACCAGAATTACCAATACACGAAGTACACCCATATCCAACTAAGTGAAAATCTAAAGATTCCAGGTCAGTGAGCAGATCAGCTTTTCTAAGATAATCCGTTACTACTTTAGACCCCGGGGCAAGTGAAGTTTTTACCCACGGTTTTTTATTCAGCCCATGCTCCCTCGCTTTGCGTGCAACCAAACCCGCCCCAATCATTACAAAAGGATTGGAAGTATTGGTACATGAAGTAATAGCCGCTATGGCTACTGAACCATCAGAAAGCTCAAATTTTTCATGGCCTAATGTTACCCAAACTTTTTTGGTTCCATTTTCTATTTCTTCTTTTACCTCTGTATCTGCTCGGGATGGCGCCACAGGATCAATAGGCTGGCCACCACCTTCCGCAAACCAACGCGACATCTGCTTTTCAGGAACAAGGTAGGTTCGTCCATAATTCTGATCCATCAAATCAATAAACTTCTTTTTAAAATTCTTCAAAAGAATCTTATCCTGCGGGCGTTTTGGCCCTGCTACAGAAGGCTCGATGGAGGAAAGATCAAGCGTGATGGTATCGGTGTAAGTAATTTTTTCCTTACCGGTGCGCCAAAGCATATTGGCCTTGCAATAGTCTTCTACTAATTTTAGTTGAGCATCAGAGCGATTGCTTTTTTCCATGTACTCAATCGTCTTGTGGTCTATCGGAAAATAGGTAATTGTGCATCCAAATTCAGGCGACATATTTCCAATAGTAGCCCTGTCAGGCACGGAAAGATTGTCGAGCCCGTCGCCAAACACCTCCACAAATTTTCCTACTACTCCATATTTTCTTAAAACTTCTGCAATGTTTAACACAAGGTCAGTAGCAGTTGATCCTACAGGAAGTTTGCCTTTCAGTTCCAAACCAATTACTTCCGGCATAATAAAATAAAGCGGTTGTCCCAATATTGCCGCTTCTGCTTCAATACCACCTACGCCCCAAGCCACTACTCCAATTCCATTTACCATTGGCGTGTGGCTGTCGGTACCAACCAAAGTATCCGGAAAAACTTCACCATTTCTTTCTATCACGCCTTTTGAAAAATATTCAAGATTTACCTGGTGGCAAATTCCCATTCCCGGAGGAACCACACTAAAATTATTGAAAGATTTTTGTGCCCACTTTAGAAATGAATAGCGTTCTTTATTGCGCTTGTATTCTTCATCCATATTTTTTTGATATGAATATTCTGTTCCAAAATAATCAACCTGAACTGAATGGTCGATAACAAGATCAACCGGAATTAATGGATTAATCTCTTCCGGATTCTTCCCTTTCCTGGCGGCCTCACTGCGAAGTGAAGCAATGTCTACCACAGCTGGAACACCGGTAAAATCCTGCATTAAAACCCGCGCCGGTTTAAAAGGAATATCCTTGTCAGAACCTTTAGGCTTCCAGTTCAAAAGAGTTTCCACATTGTCTTTCGTTACTGAAAAATCATCAAAATTGCGCAGAACATTTTCTAAAAGAATACGGATAGAAAATGGCAACTTACTGATATTGTGCCCCTGGTTTTCCAATTCAACGAGACTGTAGTAAGTAAAGTTTCCGTCTTTTGTACTTAAAATCTTTTTTATTTGGTAAGGATCTTTTGCCATGATTAAATATTTTTATTTTCTAGCACGTTATATAGAAAATGGGTGCTAATCTTTATCTGTAAATTTGTTTTCTATGATCGATTTCGATAACAATAATTTGTAAAATATCATCTTTGATTTTATAAATTATTCTGTAATCAGCTACTCTTAAGCGCCAGCCATTTCCGCCTTTCAACTTTTTACATCCGGATGGCCTTGGATCATTTTTCAATGATAATATTTTCTCACTTATTGCGTTAAAAAAAGGATTATCTATTTTAGCAAGTTTCTTTTGAGCTGCCCGGCTAATTTCTATTTGATAATTCATTTATTCCTGCTCTCCTTTATTTCTTCCAATGCTTGCTCGAAAGGAATAAACTCTTTGTCAGTGCGACTTTCTGCTTCATCAAAAGCTTTATTATCTTCTAAATCCTCTAACTCTTCAAGCAATTTATCAAAATCGTTTTTTGTTAAAAACACGCCGAGATCTTGCCCCTTTTCATCTTTCACAAACTGGGGATTGATGGTTAATGTGCTCATGATTTATTTTTTAATTTCTAATTCCTGATTATAGCTTCTTCCCGAAAAGATACAAAAATTTATTTTGTTTTTCACAGGTAATTTATCGTTCACGCATTATTAATTCAAAATCAATTTCAATTCAGCAGTAAACCAACTTTTATTGAGTTTTTCTATTTTAAAATTGCTCAATTACTATTTTGTCCTTCTTTACTCCGAGGCTCAACAGATCTTTATGAATCTCTTCTACCATTGCATTGGGGCCGCAGATATAAAAATGTTGATCTAAATTTTTTATTTTTTCTTTAAGATAACTTTCATCTATTTTTTTATGATCATATTTTGGGTTGTCTTCTTCGGTGAGCGTATTGATAAAATTGTCGCCCAGCATTTTTTCAAACTCTTCTTTCATGATAATATCATGTGAAGTTTTGTTAGAAAATATCAGCGTATTGTTACCAATATTATCATCATTGTACAGTTGCCGGAGAATGGCAATAAAAGGCGTAACACCTGCACCGCCGGCTATAAAAACACCTTCTCCTTTATACTGAATAGCTCCAAATACATCATGAAGAATTAATTGATCGCCGTCTTTAAGTTTTCCAAGTTCATTGGTAACCCCACCATGATCTTCATATATTTTAATGGTAAACTCCAGTGCACCCCAGCCATTTAAAGAAGTAAAAGTGAAAGGGTTTCTTTTAGAATTCCAGGCTGGCAAATCGATAGTTACGTCCGTTGCCTGCCCGGGTGTAAATTCATACACACCAGGTTTACTGACCGTAAATCTTCTTACATTATGTGTTACATTTTCTATTTTCAGAATTTTTACTTCATGTCTTTCTTTTGAATATTCAGCCATCTTTTTTCTTTTAGAATTCTACAATTAAAATTAATTTTCTTCTTTTTCACTTATCGGAATGATAAATAAGGGAATCTCGCTATGACGCAACACTTTTTCCGCCACACTGCCCATCAGGATTTTATCTAAACCCCGACGGCTATGACTTCCCATCACAATGACATCCGCATCCAGGTTTTTTGCCGCCTCAATAATTGCATCGCCGGAATCGCCATCTTTTACGAGCGTTTTTATAGAAGGATCGCCCAAATGTGCTTTTGTTTTCTCCAGGAATTCCTGGGCAGCATCTTGCAACTCTAACACTGTATTGGTTTGCAACATGCCGAGGTTGCTAAAACTGTTAAAGCCCATTATGGGTGAATAGTCAAGTGATGAGTAATAAGTATAATCTGCTACTACATGTAATAAAACAACCTCTGCATTCATTGATTCCGCCAATGAGTACCCCGCATTCACTATTTTTTCTGCAGTCGGATTATAATCAATTGCGATCAGGATCTTTTTCATTTTTTCTTGTTTTATTTTTTAAAAAATAAATATTATTGAATCAAAGCTTTTGCTTTTGCAACCACATTTTCTACCGAAAATCCATACTCTTTCATTACTTCTTCGCCAGGCGCAGATTCTCCGAATTTTGTTATACCAATGGCATTTCCTTCATCGGTTACATATTTGCACCAGCCAATTGGCGAGCCTGCTTCTACGGCCAAACGTTTACGTATCTTTTTTGGAAATACTTTTTCTTTGTATTCATTGTTTTGCGCATCAAATAGTTCCCAACTGGGGAAGCTTACCACGCGCGCGTTTATCGATTCTTCTTTCAGTTTTTGCTGCGCTTCCATAATAAGGCTTACCTCGCTTCCACTAGCCATTAATATAATTTGTGGTTCGCCTTCACAATCAGATAAAATGTAAGCACCTTTATCCAGGTTCTCCGCTTTTGCATATTTGTCCTGGTCAATTATCGGCACGTTTTGCCTTGTAAGAATAATGGCAACCGGACCTCCGGAATGTTCCAATGTTACGCGCCAGGCCTGGGCGGTTTCATTTGCATCTGCAGGGCGAATAACCGTTACACCAGGTACAGAGCGCAATCCAATTAATTGTTCTACCGGTTGGTGCGTTGTGCCATCCTCTCCCAAAGCAATACTATCGTGGGTGTAAATAAAAACGGGCCGGATCTTCATAATAGCGGCGAGCCTTACCGGCGGCCTCATATAATCAGAAAATATAAGAAAAGTAGCACCATAGGGAATAATTCCTTTAGTAAGTGCCATTCCGTTTAAAACTGAACCCATGGCATGCTCGCGTATTCCAAAATGAAAATTACGGCCACTATGGTTTTCATCTGTAAAAGATTCATAATCATCCAACGTCGTATCGGTAGATGGAGACAGATCAGCAGAGCCGCCGATTAATAAAGGCAATTTATCCGCAATAGCATTTAAAGTTTTTCCGGAAGCTTTGCGTGTGGCAATTCCCTTTGCGTCTGGTTTAAAAACAGGTAAATTATCTTTCCAGCCATCGGGCAATTTTCCACTGCTTAATAATTCATATTCTGCTGCTTCATCCGGATATTTACCTTTATAATTAGCATATAATTCTTTCCAAGCCTGCTCTTTTTTTACACCAGCATTTCCTTTGCTCCTGTAATATTCAAGCACATTATCTTCAACCACAAAACTTTTGTCAGGGTCAAAACCCAAATTCTCTTTTACTAAACGAACTTCTTCTTTCCCCAAAGGAGAACCATGCGCAGCGGCAGTATCTACTTTATTGGGGCTTCCAAACCCAATGTGGGTGCGCACTTTTATCAAGGATGGGCGTTTGGTATCTTTTTGTGCATTAAGAATTGCAGCATTAATAGCCTCCGTATCGTTTCCATCAGTTACTGATTGAATATGCCAGCCATAAGCCTGGAAACGTTCTGTTACGTCTTCATTAAAAGCCAGGGAAGTGTTTCCTTCGATAGTGATTTTATTATCATCATACAAATAAATAATATTGCCCAGCTTTAAATGCCCTGCGAGCGAGGCTGCTTCTGCACTTACGCCTTCCATAAGGTCTCCATCGCTGCAAATAGCATAAATTTTATAATCAAACAAATCAAAACCAGGTTTATTATATCTGGAAGCGAGATACTGCTGGCCAACAGCCATGCCTACTCCATTTGCAAAACCTTGCCCGAGGGGGCCCGTGGTTACTTCAATGCCCGGTAACAAACCATACTCCGGATGCCCGGCTGTTCTGCTGTGTAATTGGCGAAAGCTTTTTAAATCATCCATGCTAACGTCATATCCTGTTAAATATAAAAAACAATATTGCAACATACAGGCGTGGCCGGCCGAAAGAATGAAGCGGTCACGATTAATCCATTCGGGATTATTTGGGTTATAATTCAACACTTTCGTCCACAGCACATCACCTATTGGAGCAAGCCCCATCGGTGTTCCCGGATGTCCCGAGTTTGCCTTTTGTACAGCATCTGCAGATAACACCCGAACGGTATTAATTCCTCTTTGTTCAATTGATTCCATTTTTGATTTTATTTTTAAGATTTAATTATTGCTTTTGCCACAAAGTATATGCCGTATAAATTATGGTTGTAACAAAAGTAACAAGAAAGAAATTTCTAAAAGAAAATTCCCTGTATTTAAGCAGGTTGCACTTTTTATTTTTTCTTTATTTAGGAAATTATTATTTCGGGAGCAATTTTTGCGGCTGAATGACTAAAAAACAAATGGCAGATAAATTTAAAACAGGCGACCACGTAAAATGGAATTCGGAAGCCGGCCACGTTTCAGGTAAAATCACAAAAATTCATACCTCAGATTTCGATTACAAGGGTTACACTCATCACGCCGATAAAGATGATCCTCAATATGAAATTAAAAGCGATAAATCTGATCATATCGCTGTTCATAAGGGTTCAGCACTTTCATTGAAAACAAGTAATTGATTAAATCTTTATCATTAAATAAAAATAGCAAGATGGAAGTAAAACATAATAAATCAACTGAGTTGAGACCTGAAGGAGGCCGGATAATGGATGCACCTGTTGTGCCGATAGATGTACCTGATTTTTTAAGGCAAATAAAAGAAGAACCGGCATGGAAAAATAGTGACCGGAATGCAATGACGGTTTACAAAACGAATGGAATGCGGATGGTTTTAATTGCGCTTCATGAAGATGCCGTTATGGAAAAGCATACAGCAAATGGCGTAATAAGTGTGCAGGTTTTGGAAGGTGAAATTAATTTTATTACAGAAAATGGTTCCAACAATCTAAAACAAGGCCAGGTGATCGCTTTGCATAGAAAAGTTCCTCATACCGTGGCGGCAATTAAGGATTCTGTGTTCCTTTTAACAGTTGCTGATTTTAAAGATGAATGAATCTAAAAATAAATGAATTTTTTGAGTAAAAAATGCATCATTTAAGGTTCCAAACTTCACAGTAAACAAACAATTAATCACGATTTCTGTTTTAATTAATATTATAACGTTAATGCTTACACTGTAATTTAGATTCTACAGTTAATCAACACCAGCCCGAACGAATCAATAGAGCTGGAATAAAGGGAATTTTTATTCCGAATAACGGGTATGGTTAAACGAAAATTATTTTTTAGGACATTTTTTTACAGTCAACCAACAAATACAAAGGATTTTTAATTTCCGGTTTTGGGATTTTTACTCAGTGCCTTCAAAAAGCTATTAAGCCTATTTTACAATCAAATCCGGCACAACTAATTCACTGCCAGCATTTACAGAGAGCGTTACGGCATTAGTTGTATTGGGAAAAGTATAGGGAATATCCAAAATACATTTAGAGCCGGGATTGGTGCTATTAATAACAATTTTACTCCCGGGGCTGATAGCGTCGCCGGGCGGTGGCATACCGTTGGTATCCCAATTTGAAGCCGCAGACCAATTGCCGTTTCCGGTAAACGTATAAGTTTCGGGAAGATTTAGGGTAGAAAGATCTCTATGAGGAGTAGTTTGAGTTTTATGAGAATCATTTAAATTCTTTTTTGTGTTTTTAGCCTGGCCAAAAGTTGTTTGGCTAAACGCAAAAACTATAAACACGCACAAAAAAAATTTCATAAAGATTACGGTTTAGGGGTTGACCAATAAAGTTAATACTAATCATTAAAATTGATAATCAATTTTCACCTTTTCCATGGCAATTTTTGTATTTTTTGCCACTGCCGCATGGACAAGGATCGTTACGGCCTATTTTTGGGCCAACCCTGATGGGTTCCTGTTTTATATTTTCTGAAGGATCTATGTATTCATTTTCCTGCGACATATAATCAGAACCTTCCACAGCGCCCGCAAATTCTGCTTTGCGCTGGCGCATTTTACTCATATCTGTTCTTCTTCTTCTTTCTTCGGTTATTCTTGTTTCCTGATTTTGTTCAGCCGGAATATGACAATGAGCCAAAAAGCTTACAATATCTTTATTTACCTGGTCGTCCATTTGCTTAAAGGCACCGAATGCTTCGATTTTATAAATCACCAAAGGATCTTTTTGTTCGTAACCCGCCGTTTGCACGCTTTGCCTTAAATCGTCCATCGCGCGCAAATGTTCTTTCCAGGAGTCATCAATCAAAGCCAATGTAATATTACGTTCCAGTGCATTGGTCAATTCCGATCCATTGGATTCAATTGTCTTATCCAAATTGGCAATCGCCTGCATGGATTTTTTACCATCCGTGAAAGGAACGGCCACATTCACAATATGAGCGCCTTGTTCTTTCCGGATATTTTTCAATACCGGATAGGTTTGGTCATTCATTACTTTATTCTTAAAGTTGTAATGATCTTTGGCTTCGTAATATAATTTGTTGGCCAGAATGTTTAAATCTTCTTTTTCCAGTTCTCCAGACGTGATGACGGTATCCATTCCAAAATTCATAATCACTGCAAGCTTAAATTCCTCATGATTATTAATTTCTTTAAACGAATTAATAATTCCTTCTGCCACTGAATAAAATGCATTATCCAAATCAAGGGCAAGCCTTTCGCCAAACAACGCATGGTTGCGTTTTCCATAGATAACAGTGCGTTGCTTGTTCATTACGTCATCATATTCCAACAGCCTTTTCCTGATTCCGAAGTTATTTTCTTCCACTTTCTTTTGCGCACGTTCGATGCTGTTAGAAATCATTTTATGCTGAATTACTTCGCCTTCTTTATAACCCATTCTATCCATCAGGGAAGCAATCTTTTCGCTGCCAAACATTCGCATCAAATCATCTTCCAGGGAAACAAAGAATTTAGAAGAACCGGGATCGCCTTGTCTTCCGGCGCGGCCACGCAACTGCCTGTCTACCCGGCGACTTTCATGTCTTTCCGTTCCCAAAATGGCCAAACCGCCTGCTTCTTTTACACCGGGCCCAAGTTTAATATCTGTACCACGTCCTGCCATATTAGTGGCGATGGTAATGGCTCCCGGCAAACCGGCTTCCGCAACTACTTGTGCTTCACGCGCATGTTGTTTTGCATTTAATACATTATGAACAATACCTTTTTGCTTCATCATCCTGCTCAATAATTCACTTACTTCTACTGAGGTAGTACCTACAAGAATCGGCCTTCCTGCGCTAGTCATTTTTTCTACTTCCTCGATAACTGCTTTATATTTTTCACGCTTGGTTTTAAAAACCAAATCCTGAACGTCATCTCTTATTACAGATACGTTGGTGGGGATTGAAACGACATCTAATTTATAAATATCCCAGAACTCGGCAGCTTCTGTTTCCGCAGTACCAGTCATACCAGCGAGCTTGTGATACATCCTGAAATAATTCTGCAAAGTAATAGTAGCGTAAGTTTGAGTAGCACTTTCAATCTTCACGTTTTCTTTGGCTTCAATTGCCTGGTGCAAACCATCTGAATACCGGCGCCCTTCCATAATACGGCCGGTTTGTTCATCTACAATTTTTACCTGGCCTTCAATTACTACGTATTCGACATCATTTTCAAAAAGCGTATATGCTTTTAATAATTGGGTAATAGTATGAATTCTCTCTGCCTTGATGGAATAATCATTTAATAAAGTTTCTTTTTGCTCTAATTTTTCTTCGGGAGAAGCACTGCCTTTTTCAATTTCAGCAAGTTTTACTCCAATATCCGGCATTATAAAAAACTCCGGATCTTCGCCTGATTTGGTAATAAGGGCAATTCCTTTATCTGTAAGCTGAACCTGGTTATTTTTTTCGTCAATCACGAAAAATAATTCCTGGTCTACCTGGGGCATGTTTTTTTCCTGGTCTGACAGATAATGATTTTCAGTTTTTTGAAGTTTTACCTTCATACCCGGTTCACTCAAATATTTTATTAACGCATTATTTTTTGGAAGGCCACGATGAGCGCGAAACAAAGCCAATCCGCCATCTTTTGGATCATCGTTTCCTTCTGATATTTTTTTCTTAGCCTCAATTAAAAATGTGCTGGTTACTTTTCTTTGCGCTTCTACAATTTGTTCAACTCTGGGTTTTAATTGATCGTACTCCTGTTGATCTCCACGCGGTATCGGACCTGAAATAATTAAAGGCGTTCTTGCATCATCAATCAAAACACTATCTACCTCATCCACCATTGCAAAATGATGCTTTCCCTGTACCATTTCTTCAGGAGTATGAACCATATTATCCCGCAGGTAGTCGAAACCAAATTCATTATTGGTTCCGTACACGATGTCTCTTCCATAGGCAGTTCTTCTTTCTTCACTGTTTGGCTGGTGCCTGTCAATACAATCTACTGTAAGCCCAAGCCATTCGAATAATGTACCGTTCCATTCGCTATCGCGGCGGGCGAGATAGTCATTTACTGTAACTATATGAACTCCTAAACCAGCCAAAGCATTAAGGTAGGCAGGCAAAACAGAAACCAATGTTTTACCTTCTCCTGTCGCCATTTCTGCAATTTTACCCTGGTGCAAAACGATCCCCCCGATTAATTGTACATCGTAGGGAACCATGTTCCAGACAATTTGATTCCCTCCGGCGGTCCAGGTATTTTTATAAATAGCTTTTTCGCCGTCGATGGTTATATATTTTTTTGTAGCGGCAAAAGTTTTATCCAGTTCTGTTGCGTTAGATACCAACTCAGTATTGTCTTTAAAACGCCGCGCTGTTTCCTTTACTACAGCAAAGGCTTCAGGCAAAATTTCCAGCAACACTTCCTCCAGCTTTTCATCGCGGTCTTTGCGCATCTCATCAATGTTCCTGTATATCGCGTCCCTTCCGGCAATGTCGGCCGAGTCCAGGGTATCCGCTTCTATTTTTTGGGATTCTATTTGTTGGTCAATTTCTTTGAGGTGCTCTTTTATGCGTACGCGGAAAATCTCTGATTTACCACGCAAATCATCGTTAGATAATGGTTGATATTCTTCAAAAAAGGTATTAACTTTTTCAACCAATGGCTTAATCGCCTTTACATCTTTTTCACTTTTGTTACCTCCAAATAATAATGAGAGTAGCCCGGCCATATTATATATAAATTATTTTTTAAGATAGATAAATTACGATGTGTCAATTTTAATGCAGAAAATTTTTCGTAGCCAAAATGACAGCTTGCAAAGTTACAAAATTGTGTCTTTTATTTGTTTATAAAAGGTTATTTATAAATAGCCGCTTGAATTTTTTAAAATTAATCAACATGAAAATTTAAAATAGTTGATTTAAAACTTTTTTTCACCTTCAAAAATTTTGACCTATTTTCTGAACGATAAATTTTTTTGGATGAACATTATAATTTATTACTAATTTTTATAACATACCATTCACTATTAAGTTGATAACTTAGCCGAAATTTTGTTCAAAACATTTTTTATTACTCAAAAATATAACATCGTGAAAATTAGAATTAGTTTTATTGCAGTTGTAGCAACAATGATTTTTGTTACAAGCTGTGTAAGTACAAAAAAGTTTAATGCTTTACAGTCAAGCTATAACAGCTTACAATCCACCAACAGCCAGCTTACGAGGGATGGCGAAGAATGCAAAAGTAATTTAGACATGGCAACCGTTAAAATTTCAAGTTTGCAGGATCAGATAAATGCCGAGCGCGAGCATGTAAAATCACTTCAATCCGCTTTAGACAAGTGCCTGACTTCTGCCAGCCAGGGTAACGTAAATGTCTCTAAATTGGTGGATGAAATCAACTCTTCTAATAAATATATCCAGGAACTGATAGCTTCAAAAAGCAAAAGTGACTCATTAAATATGGTACTTACTAACAACCTGACGCGGTCTCTCAGCAAAGACGAATTGCAGGATGTGGATGTAAAAGTGCTGAAAGGAGTAGTTTATATCTCTCTTTCAGATAATATGCTTTACAAATCAGGCAGCTATGAAATTTCTGACCAGGCAGGAGCCACTTTGGCAAAAATTGCAAAAATTATCAAAGACTATAAAGATTACGATGTGTTAATAGAAGGTAATACCGACAATGTCCCGATTTCAAAACCTAACATTCGTAACAACTGGGATTTGAGCGGTTTGAGAGCATCTTCTGTAGTACAAGCGCTACAAAATAATTTTGGAGTAGATCCTCAACGCCTTACAGCGGGCGGTCGTGGCCAATACAATCCGATAGCAGATAATAGTACTCCTGATGGTCAATCAAAAAACAGGCGCACAGAAATTATTATCACGCCTAAGCTTGACCAGTTTATGGATTTGATAGGCAAAGGCAAAGCTGATTCTACGAACACTAATCCATAGTTAATTTTTAATCTATAAAAAAGGCATTTATGGATTTTTCATAAATGCCTTTTATTTTTTAGATAATTCAGGTTTTGGATGTCATGCTAAAATAAAAATCTTCAAAATTTGTTCGTTTACTGTTCGGCAAATCTTTTAACCAATCTTATCATTATTTTATATTGATAAAAATCCCCTCATCCGTTTCTTCTACATGAAAAAGTTTTAAAAAGTATCCTTCACCATTTGTATCTCTTCCGGTTTGAATCGAAAACCGATACCCGTGAACCGGACAAATGATATTTTCTTTTTTATCGAGAAATCCTTCAGATAGATCGCCACCAGCATGAGGACATTTGGATGAACATGCTTTAAGTCCGCCGGAAGTTTTTATGAGGCAAATGTCTTTCCCTCCGATATTGATACATGCAATTCCATTTTCTTTAAAAGAAATTTCGCGAATATCGTTGGCTACTTTTATCCTGTTTTCTTTTTCGATCATCAATAAAAGAATTCTGCTTTGTAAGGGTATTTTATCTGGTACAAATTTCTTACCTGGTTTAAAACGAGCTGTCGCAGTTCATCCATATTTGTTTTTTCTGTAGCAGAAATAAATACGCAATTGCCATTGGTTTGTTCGCTCCACCGCTGTTGTAAATCCTGCAATAATTGTTGTTTTACTTCGGGTTCCAGCCATTGGTCGAATGTATTTTTTTCGTACTCATCCATTTTATTAAACACAATAATAATGGGCTTTTCAAAGCTTTTTAATTCCTGCAATGTTTTATTTACCACCGCAATTTGTTCTTCAAATTTGGGATGTGAAATATCGACTACGTGCAATAAAATATCCGCTTCGCGCACTTCATCCAGCGTACTTTTAAAACTTTCAATAAGATGATGCGGAAGCTTGCGGATAAAACCGACCGTGTCGCTCAAAAGAAAAGGCGTGTGGCCTAAAATTACTTTCCTCGTTGTAGTATCCAACGTGGCAAATAATTTATTTTCAGCAAATACATCACTCTTGCTCAGCAGGTTCATAATGGTAGATTTCCCCACATTGGTATAACCCACTAAAGCCACCCTGATAAATTCCCCGCGATCTTTTCTTTGAGTAAAAGATTGTTTGTCTATAGCCGCCAACCGCTTGCGCAGCAGGCTTATTTTGTCTTTTACAATACGCCGGTCCGTTTCTATTTCCGTTTCGCCAGGCCCGCGGCTCCCGATGCCGCCGCCTTGTCTTTCAAGATGTTTCCACATTCCTTTCAGGCGAGGTAATATATATTGGTATTGCGCCAGTTCTACCTGCACTTTTGCCTGCGCCGTTTGAGCGCGGGACGCAAAAATATCGAGGATAAGATCGCTGCGGTCGATAGTAGGAACATTTAATTCTTTTTCGATATTGGAGATTTGCGAGCCGGTAAGCTCGTCGTCAAAAATGACGATATCCACTTGTTTTCTTAAAGTGAAATCTTTAATTTCCTGCAGTTTGCCTTTGCCTACAAACGTTCGGCTGTCAGGATGATCCAGCTTTTGGGTAAATGTTTTTAGCGTTTTAGCGCCAGCTGTTTCTGCTAAAAATTGTAATTCATCCAAATATTCTTTTACCACATTTTCGGGTTGCCCTTTTTGGATAACGGCCACAAGCACCACCTGGATGGTATTGTTATAATTTATTTTTTTTTCGATCAAAAGAAAATGATTTAAGTGTCAAAAATAATTCAACGGTTTTTTAATAGATGAGTCAAAATTTACGGCCTTCTTTACAAAAGGATTCACTCCATTACTGTGCCAGAAGAACTGGCAAATATCCTTCGGAAATCCCGGGCGGTAATATGATTTTTTTGATAATAATTTTTAAAGTATATCTAATGAGAAACTTTATGTACAGAAAATAAAAATTCTGATTATTTCCTTGTTTACTGTATAAGGGAAAGATTTACTTTTTATTTACTACCAACTGGCCTTCAATAATAATATTTTGATATTTAATTTCGGCCGGAGGATTTTTTTGTTGTTCAAAAAGATCGAATAAAATTTCGGTTGCTTTGTTCGCTTGTTCATAAGGAAACTGCTCTACCGAAGCGAGCGGTGGATGTTCCAGATAATGTGTAATGGGCAGATTGGCATAACTAACAAAGCAGATGTCTTTATTAATCTTCAATTTTAAATTCCTGGCAAACTGAATCGCGTCTAACGCTACATAATCATTGATGGTTAGAATAGCAGTTGGAGGTTTTTTCAGAT
>JBDTHD010000209.1:0-8611 GCA_039937075.1 Ginsengibacter sp.
GAAATATCGCCTCCTTCCTGAGATGGAGTAACGCCGAGTTTTTTATTTAAAGTTTCAGCATTATATACGTCACCTTTTTTAATTCCCAGCAATACGTTCAATATAGAATCGGGATATTTTGTATTGCCTTTCCAGGTAATGTTTCCGAAATAATATTTTGGACCTTCTGTAAGTTTAATTGCTACATCAAGGTCTCCATTGTCGTTATAAGTCGTATCGGCCACGATGGTTGCATCTCTGTAACCAAGCGAATTGTAATAATCTAAAATTTTATTTTTGTCATCCGTGTATTTTTTTTCATTGAACTTGGAGGAGCTTAGAAATTTAAATCGCACATACGGATCAAGAACATCCTTTGTTTTGGAAGGAAATAAATATCCATTTTGATTTAAATACTGATTAAATGTGAGATGGTTTGTTTTAGTGGAATCGTAAACATTGTAATCTTTTATCGGAAATAAAGTAAACCTGCTTTTTTCTTTTGTTCCCTTCATTTGTTTTTTCAATTTCAGATCACCCACTTCGTGATTACCGGCAAAATAAATATTATTGATTCTTACTTTTCCATTTTTATTTACAGTGATAAGAAGATTTACCGCATTGGTAGCTTTTGTGTCTTTTGATTCGTTAATTACTACATCTACGTTTCTAAAACCCTTATCGACAAAATACTTCTTAATGGTAGATATTGCAGAGACTTTAAAACCTTCAGTTACTCTCGTTACTCTTCCTTTTTTTAAATCCAGTTTTTTATTAATATCGTCTATTTCTGTTTTTGAAATTCCTTTAAATTTAAAGTTAGAAAGAACGGGCCTGTCGGTAACATGAATCTCAATGGAAAGATCATCGCCTTTTAGCTGCGTTAAATAAATTTCAACATCAGAAACAAGATTTTGTTTCCACAAATTAGTAATCGCTTTTGCAAAAACGTCACTGCCGGGAAGTATTACTTTATCCCCTACAGCAAGTCCTGAAATCGATATAATTAAATTGGGATCAAACGTAGTACCAGTAACAGTTATGTGAGAAAGAACGTATTTTTTTGGAGATTTGGCATTAAATATATTTTCCAATTCTACATTTACAGAACTGGGAACAGAATCCAGTTTAGCCGGGGGAGATGGAATAGAATCAGTTTTTACATTATCCCGAGATACAGAATCCTTTACAATCTGAGCGGAAACAACAGTTCTGGCAGTAAAAGAGATTGCTATCAAGAAAAGTATCTTGTAGATCGTGTGCATTAAATCGATTTTAATAGGGCGGCAAGTTAATTTCAATAATTAAAAGTTTTTGTTAAATCGGGCAGGGATAAGGTTTATCCGCACCCTGTACTAAAGGTTGTAAAGGTTGCCCTACAATTGTTCACTTGTTTTCCCAAATCTCCGCTCGCGCATCTGGTAATCTAACAGCGCTTCGTATAAATTTTCTTTTCTGAAATCAGGCCAAAGAGTGTCGGTAAAATAAAGTTCTGAATAAGCCAATTGATATAATAAAAAATTGCTGATACGATATTCGCCGCTGGTGCGAATCATTAATTCAGGATCCGGAAAATCAGCTGTGCATAAATGTTGTTGGAAAACTTCGTCCGTTATTTCGTCAATCTTAATTTTATCGGTTTTAATTTCCTTGCCTAAACTTTTAACAGCATTTAAAATTTCCCACCTGCTGCTGTAGCTAAGGGCCATTATTAAATTAAGCCCGGTATTTTTTTTCGTTTCGTCGCAAGCTTCATTCAGTTCGTCTTGTGCATTCTTCGGCAGTAAATCAATATTACCAATTACGTGCAGCCTGATATTATTTTTGTTGAGAGTTTCTACTTCGCTGCGAATGGTCTTCACCAATAACTCCATCAAACCCATTACTTCATCCTTCGGACGATCCCAGTTTTCTGTACTAAATGCATACAAAGTAAGATATCCAATTTCCAATTCAGCGCAACCTTCCACAATATTTCTTACGCTTTCTACCCCGCTGTAGTGGCCAAACAAGCGGTCTTTACCTTTTTCCTTTGCCCAGCGACCGTTGCCATCCATAATAATAGCTATGTGCCGGGGAAGTTTTTCGGCTATCAATTTTTCTTTTAAATTCATGGTATTTTAAAAAAGGAAGTCAGGCATTCAGTGGCCTGACCAAACAAAAGTAAGTAAATTGTTAAACAGATTTTCGCAAAATATTTTAGTTATTTTGCTGTCGGACAGTGATAAGAAGTAATATTAAAAGAAACGCCAAATTCGGCAATAATGTATGAGTCCTTTTGTTTGCTAAATCCACGTTGACGCCCTTCAATGCCGATTGGATCGCCTACTTCAAAAGACCGATCCTGTAATGCTCCGGCCACAGATTTACCACCGGCAGTGCTTGGAAATTTATCAATCCCTATATAAGTTTTACTTACATCATCAAGATAATCAGTAGTAGTAAACCGATAAGCCGTTTCGAAGGATACATTTACGTTATCATTTATCGCATATTTAAAGCCAAAGCCAATTGGGACACACAAAGCAATGCTTCCATATTCTTTACGGCCTTGATAAAAAGTTTCGCCCTCAGTATGTAAAGGACGCAGGTACACTTTTTTGTTTTGATAATAAGCATAAGGATTATAGGTAAAAAAACCTACTCCAATAGTAGCATAAGGAGTAAATGCGTGTGCCCGATCGAGGGGATTAAATTTAAAAAAATTAAAATCGCCTTGTATGGCCATCTCAAAAATATTGGTATTGAAACTTAAATTCCGTCGAAGATCATATTGGTTCTTACTGTAAATATCGCTGTATCCTAATTTTGCGAAATGAGCTGAAAGGCGCACAGAAGTATAATTGCCGAATTGTTTTCTTACGAAACCACCGATATCCATTTTAGGGCGATTAATTCGTGCCCTGTTATTTAAATCTCCGAAATAATGAGCAAGCCCGGCAGTAATTCCAAACTCTCCTTCCTGCACATATTCATTGTCAATTAATTGGGCATGGGCCCGAAAAGTAAATGACAGTATCACTATAATAAAGAAGAAAACTTTTTTCATATAACGGAACAAAATAAATAAATTAAAAGTAAGAAATAAGCCGCATTGATAACTATTAACGTTAAATTTTATTAATTCCTTTTATCGAGTCCCCAAGATAGTTTGTTACGTAGTGTCTGAAGAAAATTATTTTCATTTAATCTTACCAGGTTGATACTAAAAACTTCCTTTCTAATCGCAAGCAGGCAATCTTTCGAAGCAATTTCTCTGCGGCTATCAAGTGAGCATAAAAAGCCTTCTGTTCTCCCCTCAATTTCAAAAGAAATAATAGAATCATCAGGAATTACCAACGGCCGCACGTTTAAATTGTGTGGCGAAACTGGAGTAATAACAAAGCTGGCCGAGTCTGGAAAAACAATTGGCCCGTTGCAGCTTAATGAATAACCGGTAGAACCAGTCGGCGTAGCCACGATAAGTCCATCCGCCCAATAGGTGTTTAAAAATTCCCCGTTGAGATAAGTATGAATTTTTATCATTGGGGAAGTGTCTTTTTTATGAATGGTAAATTCATTAAGCGCGTAGCTCATTCCACTAAATAACGGCATATTTGCATCGAGATGCACCAAACTCCTTTTATCTAAAACAAAGGTTCTTTTTACCAACGCTTCCAAAGCCGAACTGATTTCATCTCTTCCTATACTCGCCAGGAAACCCAATCTTCCATAATTAATTCCCAAAATCGGAATTCCTTTATCGCCTACAAAGGTAACCGCGTCCAGCAAAGTGCCATCGCCGCCAAGGCTAATCAAAAAATCTATTTCATCCAGATTGTCTGAACGGTTAAAAGTGGAATATTTTTCTTTAATACTAATGGAAGTGTAAAACCGATTAAAAAAATCCTGGTAAATAACTGGCTCAATATGGTAATTCGCAAATTCGGAAAGCAAAACCCTAAGTCCTTGCAATTGCTCCGATTCTAATCCACGACTGTAGATCGCTATTCGCATAATTTTTTCAGTTGAATATTATAATCGCTTTTCGGTGGTTTAAAAAAATTATAGTGTGGGTGTAAAAATAATTGCTTTTAAATTAATCGATACGAGAATGTTTATCGATTGAAAAAATAAAAAAATAAAAAAGAGAGAAATTTGCCTGCCTTTGCCGGTAGGCAGGTTCGTTTACTGGTGCGTAAGAATATAAACCAGAAAGTCAACTTTAGATATCAAGGTAATTCATTAAATTACTGTAGTTGGTGCTAATTTCGTTTGCAAATAGCTCTTCTCCTGAATAGTAAGAAACCGAGTATTCATATCTTGTAAAAGTCGCAACGATAGTGGCAATTTCCCGTTTATTTATCTGCAATGTTACTTCCAAAAGGTCCGGAACGGGGTGAGGTGACACATTAAGATGAAGAAGTGTAGCTCCATCACTTTCGATAATGCTGTTGATTTCAGAAATAGCAAAACGGCTGCGTTCTATTTCCAAAACTACAATGGCGCCAAATTCTGATGAGCCGCAAAAGTTTCCTAATTCTGTTATCAAAACCTTTGATGAGATAGTGCCTAACAATTCATTTTTTTCATTAATAACAGGAATAACATTGCTGTGGTATAAATTATAAATCGTGGCCGCCTTTAAAAAATAAAAATCAGCATTGACCGCCGCGGGAATAAAATTAGTCTGGAAAACATCCAATGTTACATTTTTATCTTCTTCATCAACTAAATCCTCTTCTCCTATCAATCCTAAAAAATTTCCGTCAGAAACTACAGGAAGATAATTGGTTTTGTATTCACTCATTAACCGAAGCGCAGTAGACACGGGGTCTTTTAATTTTAACAACGGATAAATATTATCAGCAAGTTGCAGAGTAGTCATTTTCTTAATTTTTAAGTGTTACTGCAATATTGATTGTTGGATAGGAGACAATATAAATCAATGAATCGTTGCAGCAGGCACTTTTAATTTCGAAAGAAAGGCGCCCAGTATTTGATTAAATTCACCGGGAACCTCCATCATTGGAGCGTGGCCACATTTATCAATAAAATGTAATTCGCTGTTTGGAATAAGCTTATTAAATTCCTGGGCAACAAAAGGTGGAGTAATGGTATCATTATTCCCCCAGATGAGGCATGTCGGTTGCTTTATCTGGCTTAGTTCGTCACCGAGATTATTACGAATTGCAGATTTAGCCAACGAAATAATCTTAATTACCTTAATACGGTTATTGGTTATTTCGAAACATTCATCCACCAATTCATCAGTCGCCATAGCCGGATTGTAAAATGTGAGCTGGGTTTTTTTTCGAATATATTCTTTGTCGCCTCTTTTGGGATAACTATCGCCCATTCCATTTTCAAATAATCCTGAACTTCCCGTAAGTGTCAACGACTTTATTCTTTCAGGATTTTTCAAAACGTATAAAAGCGCCACATGGCCGCCCAAAGAATTGCCTAGTAAATTTATGTGATCATAGTCACGGTGCTCAATAAATTTTTTTACAAACTTTTGTAATCCGCCGACTGTTGTGTGCAAAAGATCAAGTTCAAAAAGCGGAAGAACCGGCACAATTACTTTGTTCGTTTTCCTGAAATATTCAACCAGGTGAGAAAAATTGCTCAGTGCTCCGAAAAGCCCATGTAATAGAAGCAACGGCTCTCCTGCTCCTTCTTCTATAAATTTAAACTTACCTTCTTGTATGATTTGATATTCCATGTAATTTAAAAAACAGCAATTTTTTATTGCCCTTTAATTATTGCTAAAATAAATGTTTCTATCGAAAAAAACCGGTAAATAATATTTATAGTCATTTTCCGGTTGCTAATTTATCTCCTATATTTTGAAAAAAGGACTGAAGTTGAGCAAATAAATCTTTAAACACCGGAATTATTTTTCCAAGGTGGTTGATAACATAAGGACCCCACGGAGACACAAAATTATAGACAGAAGAATCCTTTATTGTTTCTGGCTTTATAAGTGCCATTTTTTCGGCAAAGAATAAAATAACACTGAAAATAATGGTGTAAATAATTACATACAGAATAATGCCCGCCAGCCTGTCGAGCCAGCCAAGCATTGCGAGGTGAATGGTTTTTTTAATAATCCTTGCGCCTATATTTACAATTAAAACAACCACGATAAATACCAGGGCGAAAGAAATAAGGGGAAGCCATTTAGCAGTGATGCCAGACGAATTCTGGAGTTGATGAGCGACTAAAACAGAAAGTTTTAAAGCGGCCGCCAGCCCGATTATAAAAGCGATAAAAGAAAAAATTCCGACCACAAAGCCTTTTGTAAATCCTTTAAAAATGGCAAGAACCATCACTATCAAAAAGGCTACATCTATAATCATTTTTCAAGATTTACTTAAATCTGAAAGTAAAATGCCTAAAGCTAAAAGCGTGATGCTGAAAGTCTTTTGCCTTAAGCACTTTGACTTAACTGAGTAATTCTTTGACAATACCGGAAATGGTTTTTCCGTCTGCTTTTCCCGCAAGTTGTTTATTGGCAGCGCCCATTACTTTACCCATATCTGCAGCAGAAGATGCGCCTGTTTCTTCAATTATTTTAGCGATTACTGTTTTTAATTCAGCTTCACTCATTTGTTTTGGTAAAAATCTTTCGATCACTTCGATTTCCTCTCTTTCTTTAGAAGCCAGGTCTTCACGGTCTTGTTTTTCATATATTTCCAAAGAATCTTTTCTTTGTTTTACCAATTTTTGAAGAAGTTTTATTTCTTCATTTTCGTTTATTTCCCCACCAGCGCCTTCGGCGGTTTTCGCGATAATAATTGCTGCTTTTACGGCACGAAGCGAGCGTAAAGATTTTTCATCTTTGGCCAACATAGCCGTCTTCATACCGGCCATTACTTTTTGTTCTAAAGACATAATTGAAAAAATTAAAAGATTTTTTATTTGAAATAAAGAAAAATAAAAATCATTAATAAAAGTTTGTTTACTGTTCAGCCCTTTCGTTTTCTACAAATTTTTTATGAAAATCATTTGCAAACTTTTTTATTTCGTCCGAAAGATCTTTGCGCCGGGTAGCCCGCAGAAAAGTATCGCCCATGGTAAACAGAACTTGGTAAAAAAAATCCGCCATCTCGTCGGTCATCATATCTTTTGTCCACAGATCAATTCTAAGCGCGGTTTTATCGGCTGCATCCCAAAAGGCCAGAAACATGGCTTTCGCATTTTGAGTATCCGCAACGGTGCTGCCAGTGGCGCTCCAGTTTATTTTTAAAGGTACTTTTTCAGCATCCAGCTGAACATTAATGTTTATATTTGAATCTGTCATAATTGGCTGCAAATTTACTATTAATGCGGCTGAATACTAATGCCTATTTAACCTTTCTTTAACCACGTAACAAAATACATTTGCCAACTTAATTATGTTTATGAAAAAATTTGTTTTTGTAGTTATCGGTTGTTTGTTTTTTTCAATGGCGTTTTCGCAGGATGCCGCGCCTGCAACTACAACTAACAATAAGGTTGACTTTGCTAATCGCTCAGGCGATCATTTTATGTTCCAGCTTTCTTCAGACCATTTCGCTGGGGCACCGGATAGTATAAGTAGTCACCAGAGTGGATTTTCAAGAGGTTTTAATGCTTATTTAATGCTTAATAAGCGTTTTAAAAATTCATCTAAAATAAGTTTGGGAATTGGTGCCGGAGTAAGTACAAGTAATATCTTCTTTAAAAATGTTGATATTGATTTAAAAGCGGAGCCTGGTTATTTACCATTTACTCCTCTTGATTCTACCGAACATTTTAAAAAGTATAAACTCGCCACAACATTTCTTGAAATACCACTGGAATTCAGGTATACAGCCAAACCAGAAAATCCAAATAAAAGTTTGAAGGCTGCCATTGGGTTAAAAGTTGGAACGCTGGTCAACGTGCATACGAAAGGAAAAACTTTGCTAGATAAAAATGGCACTACTCTAAATACGTACCTGGAAAAAGAAAACAGCAAACGCTTTATTAATACGACTCATTTTATGGCTACTGCGCGGGTCGGTTATGGTGTTTTTTCTCTCTTTGGTTCTTACCAGTTAAACCGGTTTTTAAACGATGGCGTAGGTCCTAATATTAAATTATACCAGGTAGGTCTTACTATCAGCGGTTTATAATTCATCTCGCACAATTACAACTTTTATCATTGGAAATTCATCTGAAGGAATTTTTAAAAGTTTCGTGTAGGCGTCCATGTTAGATACTGATTTAGGCCGTTATCTGATATCCATAATAAACATTTTTCTCCCGAAAACTATCGACTTAATTCCAGTTCAAACTTTTAATAATTAGAATTCAAGCAATCTCATCCTGTATGCGTTCATTGCTGTTACGCCTAATTTTTTTATTAGCCTGTAATTTACTGTAAATCCAACAGGCGCTCCTATCACAGGAATCAATTGCGCCATTTTTGCAAGGTCTAAATAATCCCTGTATTCCTGCTGAAGATTTCTCCAGTCGAACTGGTGAATATCATTTGGCAAATCGCTGCTTTTCTTTTCCCAATCTGTCATTTTAAAATAAATATCTTTCCGATGCGAATCGCTGGAAAATGCCAGTTCAAAAATGTGCAGCAGGTAAATCCTTTCCTTATAATCGTTAATATCGAAACCATACAACGCGGCGATGT
>JBDTHD010000210.1:0-7033 GCA_039937075.1 Ginsengibacter sp.
AGATGTTGCGGATCAATGGTTACAGATTCGATATCTCTCGGTATTTGTAAATGTATCGTATGAGTATCGCCCTGCAACCATGTTTCAACAGGCAATTGAATATCCTGTTTGCTGCCATCTTTCAAAATAATTTCAAGCGTGCATGGCATTGCCATTTTTTGCAAATTAGCAATGGTAATATCCACGCCGGTTTTTGCTTCGCCTTTTGTATAAGAAACAGATTGAACCGATAAATCCAATTGCCAGTTATGATAAAACCATTCTTTCCAAAACCAGGAAAGATCTTCGCCGGCTTCGTTATCCATCGTTCTGAAAAAATCCTCCGGCGAAGGATGTTTGTATGCCCAGCGTTCGATGTATTTTTTAAATGCATAATCAAAACGATCATGGCCTAAAACCACTTCACGAAGCAAAACAAGTCCGAATGCCGGTTTAAAATATTCAATAGGATGCCTGTATTTTTCAGAAAACTGATCCGCACGTGTCATCATGTTTGGCGCATCAGAATCCTTAAGCCACGGAACAATTTCATCAGCAGGATTTCCTTTTCCCGGCGCATATTCACCATCGCGTTTTGGTGCATATTCACCTTTATTAAATTCATCTGCGGCATATATATCGATAAAAGTGTTGAAACCCTCGTCCATAAAAGCATAGCGGCGTTCGTCGCTGCCGACAATCATGGGAAACCAATTGTGTCCAATTTCGTGCGCTGTTACCCAATACAATTCGCTGCCTTTGTCATTAATACCATCAAAAACAATTCCGGGGTATTCCATGCCACCCGCTATTCCAGCTTCATTAACGGCTACCGGGTATGGATACACGAACCATTTTTTAGAAAAATACTCAATAGATTTTTTCAAATATTCTGTTGCTCTTCCCCACGCATCCTGGCCAGCGCTCTCAACAGGATAAACAGACATTGCCAATGCTTTTTTGTCATTGGGCAAATTCACTCTTGCCGCATCCCACATGTAAGCTGCAGAAGCTCCAAAAGCCACGTCGCGCGTGTTGTTCATTTTAAAATGCCAGCTTACCGCTTTCTTATTTAATTTTTTTCTGGCGTCATTATTTACTTCCTGCTCTGACCGAATCATTATGGTTTTATCGCTTTTTCTTGCCGCATTTAATCTTTCAATTTGAGTGGAACTGAGCACTTCTTTTTCATTTTGTAATTCCCCGCTTCCGGCAACGATCATTCCCGCAGGCACAGTAACTGTGTAATCAAAATCGCCGTATTCGCAATAAAATTCACCGCTTCCCAAAAACGGCAATGTGTTCCAACCAAGCAAATCGTCATAAACACACATTTGCGGATACCACTGCGCTATCTCATAAATTTTTCCATTTTTGGTGGAGAAAAAATCATTTCTTCCGCCAAAACTTCCGGGAATAGAATAATGGTATTGTATGTGAATATTGATTTTTTCTTTGGAAGATAAAGCATTCGCCAGGCGGATTTGCATCCTTGTATCGTTGATAATATAATTGGCTGTCACCGTTTTTCCTTTGTATTCAATGGTTACAGATTCAAACTGGTAGCCATCCGTATGGCCATCAGCGCCACGACTTGTATAAAAATTAGAACGCGCATCTTGTCGATAAGTATTTTGGTCCAACTGCAACCAAAGTGACGACAATGCATCGGGGCTGTTGTTGGTATAAGAAATCGTTTCGGTGCCGGTCAAAGTATTTTCAACCGTATCTATTGTGGCGTGAAGATTATAGTCAGCGCGGTTTTGCCAGTATTTTGGACCAGGAGCGCCATTTGCAGAACGAAATTCGTTACCGTTTTTAGTAAAAAAGTTTTGCGCAAATAATTGTTTTGGATTAAAAATAGATTCAGAAGTTTTTTGTGCAGAAATGCCATTCATTAAAAAACAAAAACTTATTAAAAGCAAGAAACTTTTAAAATTCATTTTGAAAAAAATTTTGGGATGAAAGAATAATAGAAATGAAGGTCTGATTTTTTTGCGATTAATTCACGAATTAACGCGAATCAAGAAATGATAACAACAGTAAAAGAACAAATACTGGGGATTTTTATTTTGAGGTTTGTATAAATTAATAGGTAATTTTTTATCGAAATCGTTTATCTTGATTACTATTGATAAGAATTGTATGAATACATTAAAAAGAAAGATGCCTATAATTCATCCAGGCGAAATCCTGAAATCTGAATTGATAAAAGCTAATGGACTAACCATTACAGAAGTAGCAGCCATGCTAAAAGTATCACGGCAGGCTTTTTCAAATATTGTTAATCAAAAAGCAGATGTAAGTCCTGAAATGGCATTGCGCATTGCTACTGTTTTCGGAGGCACGCCCGATATTTGGCTGAGATTACAAGCTAAGTATGATCTTGAAATAGCGGCAAAGAAAATCAGTGGTTTCAAACTAATGCCTCATCGGGCAAGCGCATAATTTGTTGGGAATTTTCGGAAAAAATCGCTTTATTATTTTAAGGTTTATAAATCCTTAGCTTCTACTTTTTTAATGCCGCCTTTTTTATCGGAGATTACAAGATATCCGTCGCGGGCCTTTTCTTCTACAATTACTTTTTTAATTGCCTTATCCAAAGCCACTTTAATTTTATCACTTAGGTCTTCACTTTTTTTAACAGAATTCATATCTGCATGATTTTATTGAATACTTCAAAGTTAAATATTTCTTTTTCTTCTTCAATACATTTCGCAATAAGAATATATTCAGGGCCTGAGTTATTATAGAGATACCAACTATCTGCTTCCTGCGCATATTTTGAAAAGTTTCTAATTCCTTTCCAGTAACGTCTTTCAATCACCTCTTCAGGAATATTATGACCGCCTTTGCTTACTCTTGTGGCAACCCTGTTTTTTGCCAGTTCAAAACTATCTAACCAAACAAAAAAGAAGGTGATTTCAAACCCTGTCAGTTTTGCCAAACGGATAAATTTTAAATAAGCAAGACCTGATAACGTTGTTTCGAAAGCAAAACTTTTTCTTTCTTTAATTAATAGTTCCAATCTTTCTAACATAATTCTTCCGGCTTGAAAAGCAACTGAGTCAACATTAAAAGGTGATAAGCCCCGCGCTATTTCATCCGCATTTACAAATTCCACGGTTTTAAAAACGTTAGGTAAAAGATTATATGCCGCAGTCGTTTTCCCCGCGCCATTTGGCCCTGCTAAAATATAAAGTGTCGGCATTAATAACCAATTAATTGCTGCACCATTTCATCCAATCTCGATTTTGCCAGAAAGTTTTTTTCCAACTCCACATTAAAAGGAACCGGTGTGTCCAATGAAGCGCAACGCATTACCGGCGCGTCTAAAAATTCAAAACAATTTTGCGCAATCCACGCCGCTATTTCGCCGCCAATGCCTCCGATAAAAGTATCTTCATGAAGCACCAAAACTTTTCCGGTACTGTTTACTGAATTTCTGATTGCTTTATAATCCAGCGGCAGCAAGGTTCTCAGGTCAAGGATGTTAATTGAAATTTCAGGGTGCGCATCTGCATATTCTGTTGCCCAGATAACGCCCATGCCGTAAGTGATGATACTAACGTCTATGCCTGTACGCACTTGTCGCGCTTTTCCTATTTCTACTTCATAATATTCTTCAGGGAATTTGGTGCTGATACTTCTGTATAAAGCTTTGTGTTCAAAAAATAAAACAGGATTGGGATCATTGATTGCGGAGATTAATAACCCTTTCGCATCTTCAGGCGATGAAGGATAAACGACTTTTAGCCCCGGCGTATGCACAAACCAGGCTTCATTGCTCTGGCTATGAAAAGGCCCTGCGCCCACGCCAGCGCCTGTTGGCATGCGAATAACCACATCTGCATTTTGACCCCAGCGATAATGAATTTTTGCGAGGTTATTTATAATTTGATTAAATCCTACGGCGACAAAATCAGCAAACTGCATTTCCATCACGCTTTTAAATCCTTCGAGTGAGAGGCCAAGCGCAGCGCCAACAATCGCGCTTTCGCAAAGAGGCGTATTTCGCACTCTTTCCTGGCCAAATTCATTTAAAAAACCTTCGGTAATTTTAAATGCGCCGCCATATTCTGCAATATCCTGGCCCATTAAAATTAAATTAGGATGCGCAATCATTGACTGCAGCAATCCTTCCTTGATAGCATCCACAAAGCGGCTTCCACGTTCCGAAGGATTAGTATAAGATTTTCTATTTTCTTCAAACTCGATTTTATCCTTTTCAAAAGGAATCATTCTTTTTACATAAACATCTTCCGTTTCTCTTTTAGAAATTTCTGAATTTGAAAGAGAAGAATGATTAGAAGAGCCTTGGCGATTATTTAAAAGGGCTGTGCTTTTATTGATGTATTCTTTTATCTCATTTTTTATTTCCGCAATTTCACGGTTGGTTAAAATTTTTTCTTCAACCATAAAACGCTCATAATTTTTTATCGGGTCTTTTTCAATCCATTGCTCAAACATTTCTTTAGGAACATATTTTGTGCCGCTCGCTTCTTCGTGGCCGCGCATGCGAAATGTCAAACATTCTATCAAATAGGGCTTTTGATTTTTAATACAAAAATCCCGGACACCTTTTATGGTTTCGTAAACGGTAAGAATATTATTGCCATCAATTTGTACGCCGTCTATTCCGTAACCTTTGGCTTTATCTACCAAATTTTGACAGCGAAATTGCTCGCTAACCGGCGTGCTTAATGCGTAGCCATTATTTTCTATTATAAAAATTATCGGTAAATCCCAAACCGCAGCTACGTTCAGCGCTTCGTGAAATTCACCTTCGCTCGTGCCGCCCTCGCCGGTAAAAGCCAATGATACTTTTTCTTCATGTCTTAATTTATAAGCTAGTGCTGCTCCGTCCGCCACAGAAAGTTGCGGGCCCAAATGCGAAATCATTCCACAAATAAAATGCTCCCTGTTTCCAAAATGAAAACTTCTTTCTCTTCCCTTAGAATAGCCGTCTAATGCGCCTTGCCATTGATTAATTAAATCGGGTAAAGGCATTTCCCTGGAAGTAAATACGCCCAGGTTTCTGTGCAACGGCATTATCCATTCGTCTTTCTCCAACGCCATGGTGGCTCCCACAGAAATAGCTTCCTGGCCAATGCCACTGAACCATTTAGACACTTTGCCCTGCCGCAGCAACAGAAGCATTTTTTCCTCTATCATCCGTGGCAAAAGGATCTTTTTAAAAAGTTCTATAAGAATTTCATCGGATAAATTATTTCTGTTGAATTGCATCCTGCAAATTTCAGGTTTTCATTATAAAGTGGTTAGCTTTTATTGAAATAAGTTGGTTTACTGGAAATTAAATTTTAACGGCTTTTGAAAACAGTCAATTTAAAATGATAATTTTTATATTTCAATATTAACTACTATTTTTATCATTCATTATTAAAAAACCTGCTATGAAGATTTTACATTTTGTCGCAATTGCAATTGTCGTTTGCTTCTGCTTTTCTGTTACCACCGGTTTAACTTCCTGCACAAAGGATCATACAATGTATGATACCACGATTATAAAGATACATGACACTACCGTTTTAAACGTGCACGATACAACTGTAATAAGAGATTCAATTTACGATTTAAAAAACGGCCTGGTTGCCTATTATTCATTTAATGATGGTAGCTTAACAGATAGCAGCATTTATAAAAATGATATAATATTTAATAGTGCAACCAAAACCGCTGATCGGTTTGGCAATCCCAATAATGCCTATTTGTTTAATGGCACTTCAAGTTATATGGAAGTCAAAAATAGTTCTAGTTTAAATCCGGATAATATTACCTTGTATGCAATAGTTAAGGTGAATGGATTTTACACAGGACCTTGTGCAGGGAATCGGATTCTATCTAAGGGCTATCCGGATTATGCAAATGGATTTTATAATTTGGCTTTTGAAGATCCAACTAGTAATTGCGGAACTCCAAATCTTAATAATGAAGTATTCTCAGGGGGTTACGGAGATAATAATCCGCAAGGCACGCAGGCAGGAGCTTCAGATAATTCGCCTATTGTAACCGGGCAATGGGATTATGTAGCTTTCACCTATGATGGGTTGACAGCAAAACTCTATGTGAATGGTGTATTAAAAGATTCAAAGCAAAAACTGGTAACCTTTACTGATAATTCTAGTGATCTTTTTATTGGAAAGCATGGAGATCCTCCTTACCCTTACTTTATTAAAGGAGTAATAGATGAAATCCGAATTTATAACAGAGCATTATCTGCTAATGAAATAAAACAATTAATTAAATTACAGTATTAGTAAATTGCAAAACATTAATTTTAATTAATAAGCTAAACTTCCAGTTTGGCTTTTTTTATCGTTAAAATATCTAAAGTCGTATGTTCAAATTTTTTGCTAAAGGAGCCAATTTTTTACTGGGAAAGAGTTTTCAAAATAATAAAATATTTGTAAGCAGTTCTTTGGAATATTTAAAAAGACAAAGGCATTTAGACAAAAATTATTTTGATTATGTAAGGCTCGCAACCCTTGAACTGGTAAGCAATGAGATTAATAGTAAGAAGTTGCAAGGGAATGTAGCTGAATTAGGCGTTTATAAAGGAAAATTTGCCAGGTACATCAATTTGTATTTTAAAGAAAGAAAATTGTACTTGTTTGATACTTTTGAAGGATTTGATGAAAGGGATGTTCATGTAGAAAAGAAGGAAGGTTTTTCTTCCGGATCGCAAAATTTTGCTGACACTTCGCTGGAGTCTGTATTGAATTTAATGCCTTACAAAGAAAATTGTATTCCTGTAAAAGGGTTTTTTCCTGAATCAGCAAATGGCGTTCACGATGAATTTGTGTTTGTAAGCCTTGATGCCGATTTATATGAACCTATTTATGAAGGGCTTAAATTTTTCTATCCACTTTTAGTTCCTGGTGGCTATATTTTCGTCCACGATTTTAACAACGACAATTATCCCGGTGCACGAAAAGCTGTTGAAAAATTTTGTACAGAAAAAAACATTTCATGTGTGCCAATCCCGGATTCAGCAGGGTCTGCGATTATTTGTAAATAGCAAAATAACTTTCAT
>JBDTHD010000211.1:0-7160 GCA_039937075.1 Ginsengibacter sp.
TTTTAGGATCGCCATCCAGGAAATGCCAGGTAAATACTTTAAAGACATTACTGTCTGTATAAAATATTTTATCTTCATAAAGTTTTACATCACCGTTCTTATAAACTGTTTTGTCACCACCGTCAAAACGCACGGCTTGTTCTACTTCAGGATATTCATTTTTTAAAACCGGCGCCAGCGCTGCAGGCGTAATTGCCCATTTCATCATATCCTTGTCGGGCTCTTTGTCGTGTGATACAATCCTGTAAATTCTGGCTGCATTCACATTGTAGCGATCATAACCTAATTCGTCTTTTATATAAAAAATTAAGAAAAGGCTGAAAGTTATGCCAATAGTTAGCCCCAGGATATTTATCAGGCTGTACCACTTGTCTCTTTTAAAATTGCGAAGAGCTACAATGAGAAGATTTTTTAGCATGGCATATTTTATTATTAATCTTTCGTTTTCGTTTATCCATGGCTGTTAATCTTTTTTATTAAAGCCTATATTTTACTACATCCGAAAATGAAAAAATAGGTTTTATTTCGCCTGATTATAATTGATATACTGAAATAAAATTGCTACCCGTAAACCAACAAATAATTCAGATTTTTATTCTGACTTGTATATTCACCATACACTATCAAATTAAAATATTCTCTGTAACTGTTTGCCCATCCAACATTCTTATAATTCTATGGCTGTAGCTTGCGTCGTGTTCGCTGTGTGTAACCATTATGATCGTTGTTCCCTGCTCATTTAATTCGATCAATAATTGCATCACTTCGTTACCATTTGAAGAATCCAGATTTCCCGTAGGCTCATCCGCAAGAATCAATTTTGGTTTATTTACTACCGCTCTTGCTACAGCCACACGTTGCTGCTGGCCGCCCGACAATTGCTGCGGATAATGGTTTCTGCGATGCATGATTTGCACTTTGTCCAACACTGCTTCAACTCGTTGTTTTCTTTCATCAGCTTTAACGCCGAGATAAATCAGTGGTAATTCAACATTTTCGAAAACAGTGAGCTCATCAATCAGGTTAAAACTTTGGAATACAAAGCCAATGTTGCGTTTGCGCAGATCAGCCCTTTTCCTTTCATTAAAATCTGCCACTTCAATTCCATTGAATAAAAAGCTGCCACTATCGGGGTCATCCAATAATCCCAGGATATTCAGCAATGTGGATTTGCCACATCCTGAAGGTCCCATAACGGCTACAAATTCCCTGTCATTTACCACAAAAGAAAGTTTGTTTAAGGCAACTGTTTCTACTTCTTCTGTTCGGTAGATTTTTTCGAGATCGGTAATTTTTATCATGTTATTTGCGTTGGTTTTTACTGATTTTTTTAAATTTTTATGTTGAGCCCCGGTGAAGGGAAAATGTCAGATGAGCATTTTTCCTGGGGGGGTAAATTATTTTCTTTCGTTGAATTTTCTTTATTGATTTCACAAAGTGACTTTGTTTTTGCATTGCAGTTTTCCAACGCGAGCGACACAAAGAGCATAAAAATTACGAGCAGCATTCGTGTTTTAAATAACTTTTTCATAATTATTTTTTCAATTTGTTATTGATTTTTTAATACCAATTCCTGCATATCGCCATAGTTTTCGTAACTGCTGGTTACCACTTTATCGCCCGTTTTTAATCCATCTAATACTTCATAATAATCCGGGTTTTGACGGCCGAGTTGTATGTTAACTTTGTAAGCCTTTTTCCCGTCGGCACTCACTTTAAAAATCCAGTTGCCACCAGTTTGTTGGTAGAAACCTCCTTTTGGCAAAAGTATAGCTTGCGTTTCGTCGCTTAACGCTAAATTAATTTGTAAGGTTTGTCCGCGGCGAATTCCTTTAGGTACTTTTCCTACAAATTCCATATCCACCTGGAACCTCCCGTTTGCTACCTGTGTATATATTTTTTTAATTTCAAGATGGTACGTAGTATCTGCAAAATCAAAGGTTCCTTTAAGTCCGGTATAAATTCGTGAGATGTAGTGTTCATCGATATCTACGCGTACTTTAAAACCACTCACTACATCAATTTGTCCAAGACGTTCCCCCTTATTTTTTGATTCGCCTATCTCGGCACCCAGAGACGTGAGCTGGCCATCAATTGGCGCACGAACGATTAGGTCTCCCACTTTTTCCTGCATCACATTTAGGGCATCCTGCGAACCTTGATACAGTTGCCTGGCTTGTGTCATTTGTTGATCTGTGGAAGTAGAATCCTGTTCTAATATTTTGGAGGAAAGTTTTTTCTTTTGTGTGTAATAATCATAATCGTTTTTTGCTTTTTGGTATTCCTGGGAGCCTATCGCTTTTTTCTCGTATAAATATTTGTCAAGGTTGTAAACACGCTGCGCTTCTGTCAATTGGCTTTCTACGTCAGTCATTTGGTTCAGCTTGCTTACCGTATTTTGTTCTGCCGCGTTTTTTGAAATCTGCATTTGTGTAAGCAGGTTATAAACATTTGTTTTTTGAGTTACCAGCGCCAATTGAAGATCCGTATTGGACAATTTTAAAATAGGTTGCCCCTTTGTCATTATGGCTCCGTCATCCACATATTTTTCTTCCACGCGTCCACCTTCTGCCGCGTCCAGGTAGATGGTAGTGAGCGGAAGCACGGTTCCATTTACGGGAATAATTTCCTGGAAGTTGCCTTTTTTAATCTCGCTTATGGTAATCCGGTCCATATCCACATTAAGCTTGCTTTTCCCTGATGTGAGATAATAACTGGCCACTATCAGCACCACCAACGCGGTGATGCCTGCAATAGTAAGAATCCTTTTTGTCGACCATTTCTTTTTTTTGATAACTCTGTCCATAACTTCTTTTTAATTGCTTTCTATTGCGGCTTTTATTACGTAATAACTATAAACGGCATGCCACTATTTATTTGTTTGTTTTTCAATTAGTTAGAAAACATATTTTTATGATGGTGTTCGCTTTTGATACAGTTTCCGTTCATTTTTGATACAACGGTTATTTAAGAATTATGAACTTCGGTTAGTAGGAAATTCTTTGTGTCAACCTGTTTCTCCTGCGGCGTTGAATATTCCATAAGTCTACGGATGTAAAATTCCTTTTTTCTTTTTTGAAATTTTTACACACAGTTTCTTTTATTTCTGTAGTAAGTGTTTTTAATTCCTGCAAGGTCAGGTTTTCGAGCAAATTGTTTGATTGAAGTTTCATGATTTTTTATTTAAGCAGTTAATAAGTGGATGTTTTAAAATGCGAATCTTTTTGAATAGATGTTTTTGCGACGGCGATGAATGTTCCATAAATCAGCGGCGGTAAAATTTCTTTTCTTTTCTTTTTTAAAATTGCTGCAAACGGTTTCTTTTATTTCTATGGTAAGAATTTTTAATTCCTGGTTAGTCAGGCTTTCCAATAAGTTGTTTGCTTGAAGTTTCATGATTTTTGTTTTTAAAAGTTTTGAATTAATTTTTTTTAGTACGATTATCTTTTGTTTTTTGTTACACTGTTTTGAAAATCATTTTTTGTTTTCTGTTTATTTAATAGTACAACGGCATGCCAAAACGTAACTCATTGTATTTCAACTAAAATATAAATCACGTTTCAAATGCAGTGTCCGCTTATGATACAGTCAATATCCGGTTTTGAAACAGTAGCAATATTTTAAAAAACATTAAGAATATTTCGGAAGAAATTATTTTTAAATTGGCTAATCTTGCAAATGTTTTTGCTTGTTACAATTTTTGTTTACTATAAAAGAGGGAATGATTAAGAAAACAGTAAACAAACAAAAAGTGAAGATTTTTATTTGACAGCAAACAAACAATTAATTAGAATTCCTGTTTTACAAATTAATATAAAATGATTTTGCGATGAACGTAAAAAATGCGACAGTATTAATTATTGATGATGACAAAGATGTTTTAACGGCGGTAAAATTGCTTTTAAAAACAGAAGTGAAAGAAATAATTACAGAGAAGAACCCGGAAAATATCCGTAATCTTTTATCAAAACATTCTGTTGATTTAATATTGCTTGACATGAATTTCAACAGTTCTATCAATACAGGGAATGAAGGAATTTTTTGGTTGAAAAAAATAAGAGAGTTTGGTTCAAAAGCGGATGTAATAATGATTACAGCGTATGGTGATATCGATTTGGCTGTTCGTTCTTTAAAAGAAAGTGCCTCAGATTTTATGGTAAAGCCATGGCATAATGAAAAATTGATTGATTGTATTAAGAAAACCCTTAGAGAAAAAGGCAAACTGAATGGAGAAAAAATATCCGGAGATTCTTCGGTGATTGGAAAAGAATTGATTGGCGATTCGCAAGTAATGAAAGATATTTTTTTCAAGATTGAAAAGATTGCTCCGACAGATGCGAATATTTTGGTGCTCGGAGAAAACGGCACAGGAAAAGATTTGATTGCAAAAGCCATTCATCAAAATTCCCTTCGCTCTAAAAACGCTTTTATAAAAGTAGATGTGGGCGCTCTGACAGAATCACTTTTTGAATGTGAATTGTTCGGTCACAAAAAAGGTTCATTTACCGGCGCCGCCGAAGATCGGGAAGGACGATTTGAAGCAGCGAATGAAGGAACTTTATTTTTAGATGAAATTGGAAATATCAGCCTGCAGCAACAATCAAAATTACTAAGTGTTTTGCAAAACAGGCAGGTAACCAGATTGGGATCTAATGTGCCCGTAAATATTGACATCCGGCTAATATGCGCTACCAACCTGCCTTTGACTGAACTTGCAAATGAAAGCCGGTTTAGAAAAGATTTGATTTACAGGATAAATACGGTAGAAATTGTAGTGCCTCCGTTGAGAAAAAGAGGAGAAGATATTATATTGCTGGCCAATCACTTTGCGGTGATTTACGCAAAAAAATACTTGAAGCCTCCTTTGCAATTTGACGGAAAAGCCATTGCGAAATTAAAACAATATCATTTTCCCGGAAACGTTCGCGAGCTTCAATACACTATGGAAAGAGCAGTGATTATGTCAGAACAGGAAACACTTTCAGCAGAAGATCTTATTTTCTCTCCGATTGAATCTGTTCCCGAAAAGGATGATGAACCCAAGGATTTAAATTTAAATGCTGTTGAAAAAAGCACCATTCTGCGCGTGATAGAAAAGCACCATGGAAATATTAGTAAAGCAGCGAAAGAACTGGGACTAACGAGAACCGCATTGTACAGAAGGTTGAGTAAATACGATATATAAAGTACGGATTACGTTATCAGTTATCAGTTAATGGATATCAGTGTAAGACATGTGAAAGTATAAAAAACATTGTAATTTTATGAATGATCAGAAGCGATAGGGTAATGAGAAGGAATATGATTTGTGGATTGAAAAACCTGGCGGAGGAAGAATTTAATCTTTTGAAATTATTGGGAGATCCGGGTGGAAGTTTAAATATTTAAAAGAGACGGACGCGCAAGAAATTACTGTAAAATTTTGGCAAGAGATATATGATGAAAATGGGACTTTAAGAGAAATACATGAAAAATACCCGGTTGATAAAGGGCACAAAAAAGTATCGCAATGAAGATAACAAAGAAGATTATTTCAGAAGAAATTTTAAAATACCTTCAACACCAGGTTAGTTTGGGTGAAATTGTAAATTGGGCCGAAGAAATACTAATGAATAATAGTTTTGAAGATGACAGTGTGCATTCTGTCAGAAATATTCTTGCCCATATTGGAAGCGCTGATGTAAAAGCATTTGGATTGACATGGGAAGATTCCGAAAGAATAATGCATCAATTGGGTTTCAGCCTGATGGTTTCTGCAAAAGAGGTAATTTAAATATTTAATGGTTATAATTTCTTTCATTTCTACTGCATGCTAAATCGAATAGAATTTAAAATATTTATCAGGATATTTTTGTTGTTTGTTTCCTTAACGCTTGCCTCGTATTTAATGGTAAGTAAAAATTTTAATTATTTATTTTTAGTGGTGCCTATTGTTGTCTATCAGCTTGCAGAACTTTACCGGTATCATTTCAGGGGACAAAAGGAATTGGAGCAATTCGTTGAATCTATTCACTATCGTGATTTTTCGAGGTATTTTAGTGTAAAAAAATCTCCTCTTGAATTAAGATCGCTTCGCGAAAGTTTTAACCGGATCACCGATACATTTAAAGAAATTTCAAAAGAAAAAGAAACATCCTATCAATATCTTCAAAAGATATTGGAACTCGTAGATACCGGGATTATGTCATTTAACCTGGATACGGGTGAAATGATTTGGATGAATGAATCTCTTAAAAAAATGTTGAAGTTGCCGTATCTGAAAACCGTACATTCCTTACACGGAAGGGATATCGCCTTATATAACGAAGTAATTTCTTTAAAGCCCGCTGAAAGTAAAATTGCCATTGTCCACCTTGAAAACAGATCGTTTAAAATCCTGCTTTCAGGAACAGCGTTTCAGACTGATGGAAGTAAATTTATGCTGGTGGCTTTTCAGAATATAAATGAAGCGTTAGACGAAACAGAATCGAAGGCGTGGCAAAAATTGTTGAGCGTAATGACCCATGAAATCATGAATTCTGTAGCGCCAATTTCTTCATTGTCGGACACACTAAAAAATCGTTTGCAAAAATCAAGAAATCATCTTGACAACAGCGAAGGTGCAGTTCACGATCTGGAAATAGGAATTGAAACCATTAAACGACGCAGTGAAAGTTTATTAAAATTTGCGGAAACGTACCGTAACTTAAACAAGATCACCAAACCCAATCTCAAAAAAATTTATGTGCGCGATCTTTTTGAAAACTTATACCAGTTGATGGACCCAACGCTTGAGCAAAAGAATATTGAGATGGATATTGTTTTAAAAGATCCCGGGTTATCTGTAGAAGTTGATCCTAGCCTTGTAGAACAGGTTCTTATTAATTTGGTGGTTAATGCAAAAGAAGCTTTAAAAGACAAACCCGGTGCGCGTATCGTTTTATCCGGCTCAATAAATGATAAACAAAAAGTGCTGATAAAAGTGGCTGATAACGGCAGTGGAATTCCAGAAGACGTGCTCGAAAATATTTTTATTCCTTTTTTTAGCACTAAAAAAACAGGAAGTGGAATTGGATTAAGCTTATGTAAACAAATAATGATGCTTCACAAAGGAAACATCCATGTTCATTCTGTTTTAGGCGAAGGCACTGCTTTTACGTTACAGTTCTGAGTAATAATCT
>JBDTHD010000212.1:0-7193 GCA_039937075.1 Ginsengibacter sp.
TTTGCATAAAATAATGATCAACAGCGACGAAAAATTTGGCAATTCATCAACAGAAATTACTTATAAAAATTAAAATAAAAATCGGTATTATTTCTTCGTTTACTGAATCTTACCAATCACTTTTAACGTTGACGCTCACTATTTTCAGGCTAATTAGACTACCTTTGCGCATTAAAAAAAATTAATGAATGAATTTGAAGGCTTAGGCCTAAATGAAAACCTCGTAAAAGCGGTTTCTGATCTTGGATTTACAACTCCCTCTCCAATACAACAACAAGCGATTCCTATACTTTTATCAGGCACTACCGATTTTGTCGGCCTTGCTCAAACAGGAACTGGAAAAACGGCAGCCTTTGGTTTGCCATTGTTACAACTAATAGAATCAGAAAACAAATATCCCCAGGCTTTAATTGTTTGCCCTACGAGAGAATTGTGTTTGCAAATTTGCAACGACCTGCAGGATTATAAAAAGTATTTACGAAATATAAGCGCAGAGCCGGTTTACGGTGGTGCTTCTATTGTAATGCAGATTAGGGCTTTAAAAAAAGGCGCGCACATTGTGGTTGCCACGCCCGGAAGATTGATCGACATGATTGAAAGAAAAGCAATCGATCTTGGAAAAGTAAAATATGTAGTGCTTGATGAAGCAGACGAAATGTTGAATATGGGATTTAGGGACGATATAGATTTCGTTTTAAAAAATACCATAAACCGAGAAAGCACCTGGCTTTTTAGTGCAACGATGCCCGCAGAAGTGAGAGCGATTTCTAAAAATTTTATGCACAGTCCGAAGGAAGTAACGGTGGGCAAAAAAAATACGGCGAACGAAAATATTGATCATCAATATTTTATCACGCCCGCAAATACCCGCTTTGAAACTTTAAAAAGATTGGTAGATTTTAATCCGGGCATGTATGGAATTATTTTTACCCGGACGAAAATTGATGCGCAAAATATTTCTGAGAAATTATCGAATGAAGGCTACAACGTTGAGGCGCTACATGGCGATCTTTCTCAACAACAACGCGACAGGGTAATGCAACGTTTTCGCAGCAAGGATATCCAAATTTTAATAGCAACAGACGTGGCGGCAAGAGGAATAGATGTGGATGATATCACACATGTTATTAACTATGAACTGCCTGACGATATGGAAGTTTACACGCATCGCAGCGGACGTACTGCGCGCGCGGGAAAAAGTGGAATTTGCATTTCCATTTGCCACAGCCGCGAATCGTTTAAAATCAGGCAACTCGAAAAAATGGTAAACGCGCAATTTCACAAACTGGATATTCCAGGGGGAAAAGATGTGTGCCGCAAACAGTTTTTTTATTTTATAGATAAGCTTAAAAATATTGATATTTCTCACGGCGATTATGGAACTTATATGGCTGATCTTCAAACTAAATTTTTGGACATGAGCAAAGAAGAAGTACTGCAAAGGGTTGCCGCGCTTGAGTTTGACCACTTTTTAAAGTATTACGAAAATGCCGAAGACCTGAATGTAAGATCAGATTTCAGGGAAAGAAAAAATGACAATTTGAGGAATGTGCGCAGTGATAGAAATGACAGAAATGACAGAAGAGAAAGGCCGGGATTTCAAAAAGACGGAGGTTACTCAAGATTATTTATAAATCTTGGAACGAAGGATGGTTTTTATAAAGCCAGCTTTCTCCAATATATTTTGGATGAAAGCAATCTGAAAAAAGAAGTTTTAGGCAGAATCGATCTTCGCGAAATGAATGCATGGGTAGAAGTAGATAAATCAGCCGCTCCAAAAATGATGAAAAGTCTTGATGGCTCCGACTACAACGGCCGCCAGGTAAGGATGAATGAGGCAGATGGTGGTGGTAATAACAGAAGACCGTCACATGAAGGAAGAAAGCGAATTCCGTTAAGAGAGAAAAGATAATTACTGCAAAATAAAAACAGGCTTTATTAGTTTGTTTACTGCAGTCAGATTTTCCCATACTTTTTATAATAGGCTATCAGCATGCCAATCACTGCATTGTAGGAGTGCAAGCCTTTTGGTTGGTTATTTAGTTTTAAATAATTTCCATATATCCATGTGATCAAGGGTTCTAATACTCCGCGGTGGCTGAGATTGAATTGGCGTAATTCTTCCAAATCCTGGCGCACAGGAAGGGTTAATTGTTGCATTGCATTTTTAGAAGCTACTGAGTCAAAATAAAAAACTTCCTGGTTGGCATACAGAAAAAGATCGAGATAAGTAGAATAATGGAAAAGCGTATCCTTTGAATTTACAGCGGCTAAATATCCTACAAAGTTAGCTTCATTTTCTTTCGCATATCCAAGCTGGTGCGCCATTTCATGAGTAGCTATGTAAGGCTGTAACATTTTGGGAACAGTTGTATTAATTTGGGCTTCGCCGGTAAACGGATTATAATAACCTGTAAATCCCAGGTAATCGCCAAGTGTTCCATACATTGAAGATTTCACCGAAAGATGATGGTAGGTAAGAAATGGAAAAATTTTGTGCGCTTCATCGTAACTACTCTTTGCCTCTTTTATTAAATTGTTTGTGGAAAGATATTTTTCATCCTTTAAAACTAAAAAAGATTTCGAGGCATTTACCTTTTGCAACAGCAGATGCTGCAGGTTTAATAAATCAGAAGAATCGTAACTAATATCACTTATTTGCAATTGGTACGCAATCCCTTTGCGTGAATAATTTATTCCCCAAAAAAGATAAAAAATAATATACACAAAAGCCAGAACTAAAATTAACCTGACTGTCTTTTTTAAAGCTATTGTTTTTGAAAATTTCTTTTTGAAAAGCAGACTTACATTTTTGATTATTTTCCAAACAATAAAGCAGACGGCTACAAAATAAAATATATCTCCCAGGCTAAATGGAATCCAGCCAAAAAGAATTCTCAAAAATTGTGAGAAAAAAGGATATATGCCGGTGGAATAAAATTTGTCTACCCAATAACTATTTGAAGAAAACACCTTAATCAGAATGATTAGTATAACCACAAAAATCCATTTCAATTTTTTTTGTGTTACATTTTTTTGGAGGCGCATAAAAAAAATTCTTTTCACTTTTATTTTTCTAAATCCATGCTTCTAATTCTATCCACGGGATTAATTTAAAATCAGGCTCAGGCTGTCTTTCGAATGAAATCCTTCAAGCCTCACTTTCAGCCAATTTTCTAATTTCTTTCTTTCTTTTGTTGAGATTTTTTCATTCAGGTTGATTAAAACGAGATATAGTTTTTTTTGCTTCGCGCTGTCTGCGAACGCAGTCGCGGGTTGAATAATGGCGCTTTGTATTTTTGGATATTGCACTTTTAATTCTGCATAAACCTGTGCTCCCAATTGTTTATCATTGCGAATGCTATCCAATTTTGCCTGTGCCACGCTTTCCTGCTTTTCTTTAAGGGTCAATGCGTTTGAGATCAAAGTGTAACGCTCGTCCTGCTCATTATTATTACTCGTAGGTGCGAGGTAAGCAAAGCCCTGCTTAATCTCTAAAGAATCGTTTTCCATCGCGTATTGCTTCAATTTCGTTTTTAGTTTTTTTATTTCATCCGGGGTTATTTCCTTGCCCCCAAAAACCAAAGATATCCGCTTCTTTTTTGCATCTATTGTTTTTGATAAAAGATAATCATTAGGAAATCTCGCTTCATAAGTAATAAATTTGTCGGCACTATTAGAAAATTTTTCCTGTTGCACAAGATCATAGCCCAGGTAAATGCTTGGCAAAAGCGTTACTATCACAACGATCCAAACGATCCTATGAGCGCGGTTGGTAAGTTCTTTACTTTGAAAATGTTTTACAGGAAAACGTAAAAAGCGCACCATTAAAAAGGTAGCAAGCGCGATAAAAACTGTGTTGATAATAAAAAGATAAAAAGCGCCGATAAAATAATTGAATTGCAAAGTAGCAAGGCCATATCCTGCTGTACATAAAGGCGGCATTAATGCCGTAGCAATAGCTACTCCCGGAATTACATTTCCTTTTTGTTTACTGGATGTTGCTATAATTCCCGCAAGGCCACCAAAAAGAGCAATCAAAACATCATATATATTAGGAGAAGTACGCGAAAGAATTTCAGAATGCGCATCGCTTAAAGGAGAAATCAGGAAAAAAATTGTCGAGGTACCCAATCCTGCCAAAGCCGCCACCATGTAGTTATTTACGGCTTTTCGAAGCAAACCCATATCATTAATTCCGATGCCCAATCCAATTCCCATTATCGGGCTCATCAATGGAGAGATCAACATCGCGCCTATTACAACTGCGGTGGAATTTACATTAAGACCCAGCGAAGCCACGAAAATAGCAAAGATCAGAATCCATAAACGAGTGCCACGAAACTCAAGATCGTTGGCTATAACATCTATTACTGTTTGGTATTCTTCTCGTTCTTTATCAAGATTGAACTTATTAAATATGTTCATCAAATTTTTATTTTTATCTTCTTATGTAAGAATCTTTAAAATTAAATTTTTTAATTTTTCCAGATAAGCGGTTGTTGCAAAGCAAATTATCATAGGCGTTTTCCACGTCGCCCCTTACCCAAAGAGCTATTTGATAAAGTTAATAGTTATAAAAAATATGACCAGAAGAATTCCTGAAAGGGAATAATAAACATGTAATCGGTAATTTGTTCCAATCTTTTTTGTTTGGTCGGATTCGCTGATTTAATTGAAAAAAACGAAAAAAAACATGATAAAATCAGGAAGAAAGCTATAAGCGAAGTAAATTCATCGATATGACTTTTTTGTGCTTCGTTGGTTACATGAAACGCCGTAATTACGAAGAGACAAAATCCCAAAAGGTTGGCAGAAGTACCCAAAATGTGTTCCGATGTATTATTATTTTTCATGTTGCGGAAAAAATAAAATCAAATTTATCAATTAATAAAAGACAATTGTTTAATCTCACAAAAGTTCACTTATCTTTTGCTATCATTTGAAAATAGGTACCTGAGAAATAGATTATCAAATAATTTTAAGTGGAGATTTATGATTGCTTCCAAATAAAAAAAACGCAAAATTTGTTGATTTACTGAAATGGCGTGAAAATTGTACCGTGTAAAAAAAATTCTTTTAATGTAAAGAATGACAATCTTTTAAATAAAAGAATTAAAACTTTATCTTTAATTTTAATTCCGAACTAATTTCATAATTCCTTTTTGGCAGAAACAATAAAATATAACGAAGAAGAACTGATTCAATTACTGAGAACCAGTGACCAGTCAGCATTTGAATACCTGTACGACAATTATGCAGGTGCTTTGAATGGAGTGATTTACAAAATAATAGATGATCAACATCTTGCAGAAGACATATTGCAGGAGGCTTTTGTAAAAATCTGGAACAACTTTTCTTCGTACGATTCTTCAAAGGGGCGCCTGTTCACCTGGATGCTTAATATTACCCGTAACCTTACTATTGATACCGTTAGAAGTAAAAGCTATAAAAAGCAGGCAAAAATCCAAAATTCTGAAATTGCCGTAAGTTATACCAGTAATAACATAAATGAAAATGACAAGTTTGATGCGTTGGGAATTAGAAAACAAACCATGTTACTTAAAGAAGACCAAAGGCGCGTAATCGACCTTGCATATTTTGAGGGATTTACGCAGGAAGAAATTTCAAAAAAACTCGGAATCCCACTTGGAACCGTAAAGACGAGAATGCGAACTGCAATTTCAGTATTAAAAAATTTATTACAATCTAAAAATTGAACAAAGAAGAATTCATATCATCCGGTTTACTCGAGCTTTATGCGATGGGTATTTCTTCTGAAGAAGAGAACCTGGTAGTAGAGGAAAATTTAAAACTATTCCCTGAACTTAAGGCTGAATTGAGTGAGATAGAAATGTCGCTTGAAAGTTATGCATTGTCGAACGCAGTGGAACCATCGTCATCTGTAAAACAAAAAGTAATAACTCAAATTTTCCATGGAACTACTGTTAAGCAGGAATCAGAATCAGTTCCGGTAGTTTCTATAAATAGAAGAAACCCGATTCCTCTTTTTTATAAATCAATTGCTGCAGCTGTATTTATTTTGTTGATAGGAAGCTTCATTTTGAATTATACCTATTTCAACAAATATCATACAACACAACAGCAATTAGACGTTGCGCAGCAAAAACTGGATGAACAGGAAACAGCTAACCAGGCTATGAGCCGTGATCTAAATGTAGTTACCGACAGATACGCACTTCCTGTAGTATTAAACGGAACTCCTAATGCTCCAGAAGCACTTGCTAAAATATTCTGGATGAAAAATACAGGCCAGGTATATATAGATCCATCCAATCTTCCAAAAGTGCCTGCAGGAAAGCAATACCAGCTTTGGGGAATCGTAGATGGCAAACCTGTAAGCGGAGGAATGATACAAACTTCCAAGGGTCTTTATAGTATTCAAAAAATGAAGTCCTTTGGTAAAGTTGATGCATTTGCTATTACTCTCGAAAAGACTGGTGGCAGCCCTACTCCTACTATGGACGAGATGATTGTAAGCGCAAAAATGTAAAAATCTTACTTCGTTTTTCTCAAGTTCCTTTATCATAAAATTCGTTTAATCTATACCGTTATACAACGGTATTTTTTATGTAAATATGTTTATGCATCACCGTTACTTTTTTTATTTTTTTTAAAACTAAAACCATCCTTTTACTAACTGCGTAAGTGATGAAAATAATTATAAAAAAAAATGAAAAATGAAAAAAATTAAATTTTTAGGATTATTAATCCTTACAGCAATCGTCTCAAATAATACATTTGCTCAAACAAAAATGGTAGGCGGTGCTACGATGTATCCAACAAAAAACATTGTAGAAAATGCAGTTAATTCTAAAGACCACACCACTTTGGTTGCAGCTGTAAAAGCCGCAGGTTTAGTTCCGACTTTAGAAAGCGCAGGACCTTTTACAGTGTTCGCCCCAACCAACGAAGCTTTCGATGCATTGCCAGCAGGAACTGTAAACACCTTACTGAAACCAGAAAACAAAGCAAAGCTTACTTCCATTTTAACTTACCATGTAGTGGCAGGAAAATTATCTTCTGCAGATTTGATGAAAATGGTAAAAATGAATAATGGCAAAGCTTCTTTAAAAACTGTTGAAGGTGAAGATCTTTATGTAACAATGAAAGGGAAAAAACTGATGCTTACAGATCAAGAGGGACATACTGCACAGATAACAATTGCTGAT
>JBDTHD010000213.1:0-9140 GCA_039937075.1 Ginsengibacter sp.
TATTAATCCCACAGGTTGGTGAATATTTTCATTGATGTATCTGCCAAAAAAATATCCTGCAGCGCTGAATGAATGCATTGATTGAGGTGTACATACTTCCCATTTTCCTCTCACTTCCTGTTGCGGAAAAGGCGCAGATAATTTTTGAATGTGAAAAAAACGTATCTCCGGATGATTGGCGTTTGCTACTTCTTCTTTGTAATAATTTTTGTGCCAGTCGGCGCTGAATTCCATATTCGATTGACCCGTGCATATCCAAATATCACCAATCAAAACATTTTGAATGGTGATAATGCTATCGCCTATAACTGTTATCTGGTAAGGGCCACCCGCTTTTGGCGTTGGCAAATCAATTGTCCAAACAGCATCTGATAAAGTAGAAGTTTTTAGCGTATCGCCGTTCCAACTCGTTACTACACTTATCTTTTGTCCCGGGTCTGACCAGCCATGAAAATGAACCATAGTTTGCTGCTGCAAAACCATATTGTCAGAAAAAATATCAGGAATTCTTAGATAGGCATCAGCAGAAAAATAAAAAAAACAAAAGAAAATAATAGTGAGGCAAAGAAATATTTTTTTCATTAGGAGAAATTTAATTGTGCGAAACGAAAGTAATAAATTGTAAAAGAAATCATCATTATTCATTATCGACAATTGAACAATCAATTTTGTAGCCCCAACGCATGCGTTGGGGCTATTATTACGAAATAAAAATGTTTTACAAAATGAAGGAATGTGATTTTAAATGCCTGGCATTAATTTTTCACGTAGGGATTACCGTTAGATAAAATAAAAATCAATGATAATTGTTCGTTTACTATAGCTGCATAATGCTGCCAATTGGAAAGAAGGCAACGACGCGCTTACTTTACTTTATTTGGATTTGAAACAAAATTCAGGAAAGAATCAAAATGATGTTTGTATTTTCTTTTATCCAGTTTGTAATAAAATGCGCCTCTTTTTGAACTTTCTTTTTCTTTATTATTTTGCTTTATAAGCAAACCCGTTGAAAGAACTTTGCGACTGAAATTTCTTTTATCCATTAATGAATCATAAACGCCTTCGTACAAATTTTGTAATTGCGGAAGCGTAAATTTTTCCGGCAGCAACTCAAACAAAACCGGGTGAAAAGCCGCTTTGTACCGAAGCTTTTCTTTCGCCATTTCAATCATGGGCACATGATCAAATATTAAAGAAGGAATTTTTTTCAAAGAAAACCATTCCGCATGAAACTCGTTGCTTAATTGTTTTTCATATTCATGGATGTCAATCAGGCTAAAATAAGCAACAGACGCTGTTCTTTCCTGTGGATCGCGAAATGGATCACCAAAGGCATGCAATTGCTCAAGATATACGTCATCCAAACCGGTAAGTTCTTTCAATACTCTCTGGGCGGCACTTTCAAAGCTTTCTTCCGGCTGCACAAATCCTCCCATAAGGCTCCAGCGATCTTTTTCTGGTTCAAAGCCTCTTTTAATTAAAAGTAATTTTACATCGTGGCCATCAAATCCAAAGATGATACAATCTACCGCCACCACCATCCTGTTCTGGCGGTTATATCTTTTTAGCTGCATAAAATAAAATTAGAGCAAAACTAATAATTCATTCTCTAAAATTTAAAATTGTCATTTCTACAATTATTACTTTAAAAAAATTATATTGCAATTCGATAAACGTATTGAGTGAATTGTTTTTTATCAAAATAAAATTTTTAATCCTTTAGTTAATTCGCGAAAAGCTGTATGCGGCCGCGTAACCACATCATTTGATAAAAAAACAAATTCACACAAAAACTATAGACATGAAAAAGACATTATTTCTTCCTTTGCTGTTTTCATTTTTATTAGCTGCTTCGCAAAATACTATTGTGATTCATGCCGACCAGGGAAAAACAATCATCAATAAAAATATCTATGGCAATTTTGCTGAACACCTGGGACACGGCATCTACGGTGGTTTTTATGTGGGTGATTCCAGCAGTATTCCGAACACAGATGGCGTAAGAAATGATGTAATTGCCGCTCTGCGTAAAATGAAGCTTCCGATGTTGCGGTGGCCCGGCGGTTGTTTTGCCGATACGTATCATTGGAAAGATGGGGTAGGGACTAAAGATAAAAGATCAACCATGGTAAATACAAACTGGGGCGGCGTTACAGAAGACAATAGTTTTGGTACTCATAATTTTTTAAACTTGTGTGAAGAGCTGGGAGCCGAGCCGTATATCTCGGGAAATGTGGGAAGCGGCACCGTGCAGGAATTATCAGAGTGGCTGGAATATGTAAATTTTGATGGCAAAAGCCCTATGAGCGATTGGCGCAGGAAGAATGGACGTGACAAACCCTGGCGTGTACAATACTGGGGTCTGGGCAACGAAGCCTGGGGTTGTGGCGGAAACATGACGGCTGAATATTACGCCAATGTTTTCAGAAGGTACGCCACGTTTATGACCAACTGGGTTAAAGGCGGGCACTTATATCGAATCGCTTCCGGCGCCAGCGATGCAGACTATCATTGGACGGAAGTGATGATGCGTGATATTCCTCATAATTTGCTTGATGGAATAGGGCTTCATCATTATTCCATAATTGACTGGAATAATAAAAGCCCGGCCGTTAATTTTACAGAGAAAGAATATTTTGAGACCATGAAGTCTGCTTTGGAAATGAAAGAATTGATTAACAAACATGAAGCCATCATGGACAAATACGATCCGCAGAAAAAAGTGGCATTGGTGGTGGACGAATGGGGCGGTTGGTATGATGTTCAACCGGGCACCAATCCCGGCTTTTTGTATCAGCAAAATACAATGCGCGATGCAATGATAGCAGGAGCTACGCTCAATATTTTTAATAATCACGCCGACCGCGTGCGCATGGCTAATCTCGCTCAGGCCATTAATGTATTGCAGGCTGTAATTCTAACCAATAAAGAAAAGATTATTCTCACGCCTACGTATCACGTGATGGAAATGTACAACGTGCACCAGAATGCTACCTTATTGCCATTGCAACTGCTTACCGATAATTATAAATTAGGCGACGAGACGCTTCCCTCTTTGACAGCATCTGCATCAAAAGATTCTGCAGGTGTCGTTCATATTTCCGTTACTAACATTAATGCACACACGCAGGAAGGAATTACCATCAATGTTGATGGAATGACTTGCAATAAAGTAACCGGAAGAATTTTAAGTTCTGGAAAATTGCAAGACGATAATACTTTTGATGAACCCGATAAAATTGAGCCGAAACCTTTTACCGGCGCTACTTTGAACAATAACGTAATTAGCCTGAAGATGCCACCTTTTTCGGTGATGGTTCTGACTGTTAAATAATAAAATAAAAACGAAATCTTTTTGCTTATTCTGATTACCTTAAAAAAATTAATCCAAAATAAAAATCAATTATTATGAAATTTGTAAAGCTTATGCTTGCCGCAAGCGCCCTCGCAACTGTAATGGTTGCCTGTAATAGCAATTCCGAAAATAAAAATGCCCCCGAGATAAAAGCGGGTGTCACTAAAACCGATTGGGGCACGGTAGATGGTAAAAGCGTGTATCTATATACGTTAGTAAATGACAAAGGCGATACGGTTACCATCACCAATTATGGAGGAACCGTTACGTCATTTGTCACGCCTGATAAGAATGGAAAATATTCCAGCGTTATCGTTGGCTTCGACAGCCTGGCGCCTTATCTTCAGCATCCGCCTTACTTTGGCGCATTGATTGGCCGTTATGGAAACCGGATTGGCGATGCCAAATTCTCTTTGGATGGAACGGTATATCATCTTGCTGCTAATGACGGCAAGAATACATTACATGGCGGTATCAAAGGATTTGATAAAGTGGTTTGGGATGCAAGCGTTCCAAATGATTCTGTCCCTTCGCTCACCTTAAAATATCTGAGCAAAGATGGCGAAGAAGGTTTTCCGGGAAATCTGAATGTTACGGTTACTTACACTTTGACCAATGACAATGGATTAAAAATCGATTACAGTGCGGAAACCGATAAAGCCACGCCCGTTAATTTAACCAACCACAGTTATTTTAATTTATCAGGCAATGTTAGCAATTCTATTCTGGGTGAAACTTTGATGATAGATGCGGACAGCATCACTCCTGTGGATACCACGTTAATTCCTACCGGGCAGATTACCGCTGTAAAAGGAACAGCTTTTGATTTTACTTCACCCAAAAAAATCGGGCAGGATTTTGCTGATGTAAAAGGTGGCTACGATCATAATTTTGTGTTGAACAGAAAAGACAGCTCTTTACAAAAAGTGGCTTCTCTGTCAGATTCTATCAGCGGCAGAACGATGGATATTTATACTACCCAACCCGGTTTGCAATTTTACAGCGGCAATTTCTTAGACGGAAAATTTACCAATCGTGGCAATCAGCCGCTGACGCTTCATTCCGCGCTTGCACTGGAAACGCAGCATTTTCCTGACTCTCCGAACAAGCCCAATTTCCCTTCAACAATTTTGAAACCGGGACAAACATATCATGAAGTAACGATTTACAAAGTGAGTGTGAAATAAGAGGAAAAATAATTCAGTAAATAGCTAAGGCCGCTTTTTTTTGAGCGGTCTTTTTCTTTATTCATTGTAATGACGTTGTCGTAAAAGGTTTTAGCTCCTAAAAATAAATTAGGTGATTTGATATATCAACTTTAATTTTTCTCTTAAAAAATAGTACGATTCATATTTTGATTATGTAACTTCGGGAAGCACTAAAATATTCATAGTAATGAATTACGGACCGATTAATATTGACCCCGAAACAATGGGTGGAACACCGGTTTTTACCGGAACAAGAGTTCCTGTTCAAACCCTTTTCGACTACATGGAAGGTGGTGATAGTATTGATGAATTTTTAGACGATTATCCAGGCGTTTCAAAGGAAATGGCGATTCAGGTTTTACAAATGGCAAAAAAATCATTAACCACCGAAAAGCAGCTTAATGAGAATTTTGCTTGATGAAAACTTGCCCGGACAGCTTAAGGCCGACTTCGGGCCGGTTCATGACGTAAAGACTGTTAGGGACATGGGTTGGCTGGGTAAAAAAAATGGAGAACTTTTAGGCCTAATTGTGTTTAACGGGTTTGACTATTTTGTTACTATTGATAAAAATCTACGCTATCAGCAAAATCTCAATCGTGTTCAATTGAAAATTTTTCTTTTATTAGCGGTCGATAATCGAAGAGAAACACTACAACAACTTGTGGAAAAAATTAAAGACAAAATAAAAGAAGGCAACCTGCAAAAAATCAATGAAGTTTCTTGATTCTGTATTCCAGAGCAAAAATAAGTGTTTAAGTAACGTGCAGTCACGAGACGTGGAAAACCTGCGACAGAGTAAGATTCCTCCTAAATAAACTGCAATTTTTCTATTTCCGGCGTAGCTGGAATCTCATACAGTAAACAAAGAAATAGTCACAATTTTTATTTTTCAAAAAAGAATAACGGTAAGGGGTAAACGAAAAAAGAAAAATAAATAAATTATTATTTGGGCTGCAATATGCCCTCGTCAATTAGCACCTGGAAAGAATCTTCCATGGTTTCTTTCAGCGGCCTGAATTTTATTCCCAGTTCATTTTCTATTTTTGAATTGTCCGCCTTGAATGGAATATTTACATTCTTGCGAACGTATTGGCGCGTGAATGTCGCGTCGGCCATCGGGCCAAAAATCATCAGCAACCATTTAGGTATGGCCTTTTTCGGCAATGAAAATTTATCACCATATTTTGGCAATAAAATGGTTCCCATCTCCAGGATATCTGTATTGTGTGCAGAAGTAATATATCTCCCATGTGCTTGTGAGTTATAACCCGCCTGAAAATGCGCTTCTGCCACATCGCGCACATCTACAACGCCTATTCCCATTTTGGGAGCGCCCATTTTCAATTTACCTCCACCCAGCATTTTTAGAATATTCATACTCTCTGAAGTGGTGTTCTGCGCGTTAAGCGCGGGGCCAAGAACGAGGCTCGGGTTTATCGTTACCAGGTCCCATTGATTTTGACTTTCAGCAATTTCCCATGCTTTCTTTTCTGCCAGTGTTTTTGAAAAGGAGTAGGGGTGGTAATCTAATGACGCTGTTGTGTTCCAAACGGCTTCAGTTAATTGTCCGCCTGGTGCATTTACGGAGTCAATGGAGTCGGTATAAATAGCAGCACAACTACTGGTTACAACAATTCTTTTTACGCTGGGTACTTCTTTCGCTGTATTCAAAACATTCTTGGTTCCTTTTACTGCCGGCTCTATCAATTGTTTTTGTGGATTTTCTACATGAAGCGTAAAAGGCGAAGCCGTGTGAAAAACCAGTTCGCAGCCTTGCATGGCTTCTTTATAAGAACCCGGAGTTAACAGGTCTGCTTTAAAAAATGTAATGGTTCCTTTAGCATGAGCAGCTATCTCTTTTAAATGTTCAATTTTCTTTTCGTCACCAGGATTTCGAACTGCTGCGTGAACATTTATCCCATCTTCTAAAAGTCTTTTTACCAACCAACTGGCTACATATCCATTAGCTCCTGTTACCAATACCGGTTTAGATTTATCTATTTGTGTCATGTGCTTATTTATTTAATCTTGTTTACAAATATCGGTTGAATGACTGGCTTGATGGTGTGGAAATTAAAAAACTTTCGCGGCTTTATTTGACTTGTTGAAAGATGGTTCGTTGAAGCTGTTAACCATTGAGAATGGCGCACGATGGTTTTGTGTATCTTTAATTTTTCACCATAAATAGAACTTTCTGCGTAAAAAAAGATAACATGAAAAGTATAAAAATAATAGGAGTAGTAATGATGTGCGGCGTTTTGCTATTGAGTGGAAAGGTATCATTCGCGCAATCAACCAAAACCAATCAATCAACTTCTAAACGTACAGTGCCGCCCACGCGTGATCCCCATACTCCCGGTTATGTTTCCGCCACTGAATTACGGGATGGCGCCGTTCCTTCTCCGGACTCGAATGGAAATTTTATCATCGGCCCAACACACAATCCTGCACCCGAAACGATAGTGCAGAAAAGTTTGCCGCAGGGAACCGTGTACCAGTTTAATATGGAATCCAAAGACAGCAAAATTTATCCCGGCATTGCGCGGGAGCCGGGAACATTTGGAACGGTTGATTCTACAAACCCGGCTAAGTTGATAGTAACCACCAGCCACGCGGCTCCATACACGCGCCATGTAGAAGTTTTTGTTCCCAAACAATATATTCCCGGTACGCCTGCGCCTTTCATTGTTGGCCCTGACGGCCCCGACCATTTGTTATTCACGACTCTGAATAATCTGATTGCCGAAGGCAAAGTGCCAGTGATGATTGCCATATCGATTGGCAACGGAAGCGGCGATGCACAAGGCAGTGAACGCGGCTTGGAATACGATGCCATGTCGGGAGTTTATGCTGAGTTTGTGGAGAAAGAAGTGTTGCCGCTGGTGGAAAGTAAATGCAATGTGAAACTTACCAAAGACCCTGAAGGCCGCGCTACGATGGGCGGCAGTTCTGGCGGTTCTGCGCGTTGATAATGGCTTGGTATCATCCGGAATGGTATCATCGTGTGCTAACTTATTCGGGAACTTACATTAACCAGCAATGGCCTTATAACCCTGCAACACCGCATGGTGCATGGGAATTTCATGAAAATCTTATTCCTGAAAGCTCGGTGAAACCGATACGCATTTGGATGGAAGTGGGCGACCGCGACCTTTATAATCCCAACGTGATGCGCGACAACATGCATGATTGGGTGGTTGCCAATAAGGGTTACAATTACCAGTTTATTTTTGCTCGTAATGCCGGGCATGTGGATTATAAAGTAAAACAACAAACAATGCCAGAAGCGCTGGAATGGCTGTGGAAGGGATATGAGGCGGTGAGAGAATAGTAATATATAGTTTTGTTTTTTTATAATAATGAAATTCTAAAACTGGCGCAGGTCTCCCGACCTGTGACTGTTCGTTACTAATGCCTAAAAAAAGGATTATGCAACTGCCGCAGGTCTCCTGACCTATCACTGTTCGTTACTAATCCTTTAATCCTTTAGAATTTTTTATTTTAGTAAGAGCAGTCGCCAGTATTTATTATTCGTTTTGTATATTTATTTTTATGAGCACTAAATACAAATTTGATGATAGGGAAGGAGTATATTCTATAACATCTACGGTTGTCGATTGGATCGATGTTTTTACCCGTGATATTTATCGGAATATTCTTTTAGACAGTATCCGGTTTTGCCAAAAGAGTCAAGGTTTGCAATTGCATGCATGGGTTTTAATGCCTAGTCATTTTCATTTGATATGTTCGTTCATCAACAATGCAAATCCTGGTATGGTAATAAAAAATATCAAAAGTTTTACAGCGATGAAAATAATTGATGCTGTTATAAATAATGAGCTTGAGAGCAGAAGAGAATGGATGCTAGACCTCTTTGAGAAAAATGGAAAGAAGATGAAAAGTAATTTTCGTTTTCAATTCTGGCAACATGAGAACCATCCTGTTTTACTTAATAGCAAAGAAATGTATCAACAAAGGATTACTTATCTGCATGAAAATCCAGAAAGAGCAGGATTTGTCATCAAGCCTGAGGACTGGAAATGTAGTAGTGCAATTGATTATTACACTTCGAATGGAAACGGTTTATTGGATTTGGTGAGATTAGATTAAAGTCTATTATTGCAAACAATTTTACAAGAGGAGTAACGCGCAGTCACAGGTCGGGAGACCTGCGCCAGTGCGGTAAACGAACGAAGTCTAGATTTTGAAATTAGATGTTACCTTATCAAAAATTTCCTTATGACGTTTTTCATCAGAAAAATCTTTCATTTGCTAACCACGTCTTCGAGGAGATTCATGAATAACGGTTGCTTCTTTATTATTGGTAATTCAAGTGTGTAGATTATCGTAGGGTCTTTCATATTGTCAGGATAACGAGTCGATGTATTGTGTTGCATTGTCAAAATTCCGCATACTGATATGGATAATTTTATAAAAAACTTATCCAATATCAATTGCAATAAACCTATAAGAAATTCCGAAACAAATCCAATTGCTTGCCATGATTTTACCACATCAGGATTACGTTCAACAAACGGTTTTCGAATTGAAACAACTTCATTATATAAGGAATCAA